>CBDUPN010000047.1:0-14384 GCA_965369125.1 uncultured Aureibaculum sp.
TTTCGTTATCAAAATCAGTGGCCAGGGCTACATCTTCCAGGAAAAAAGATAAAGAAGCATCTTCTCCTTTGATCTTTTGTTCTTCAATAAAATCTTTTATCCCGTTTAATAACTCCTGTACGTTCTCCACGCGACTAATGGCCTCGGGCGCTGCATCCTTTTCAAGTTCTTTTAATATAAATGTTTTCTTAATAACATGATCTGCTACTTCAAAGGCATTTTTAGATTTTGCCTCTATCTGAAAGCTCTTGATCATGGTTACAAAATCATTTAATTTTATTTTTGTTCCGCTATTTATCTTGAGATCTATCTTATCAAGATTCTCTAAAACTTCAAAAATTGATTTTTTATAATGATTCGCTGCAACTGTCAATTTATCGACAGTAGTTTGACCAATACCCCTGGCGGGATAATTAATGACCCTTTTTAATGCTTCTTCATCATTAGGGTTCACCAATAATCGCAAATAGGAAAGGATATCTTTAATCTCTTTACGCTGGTAGAATGATAAGCCTCCATAGATACGGTATGGGATGTCCTTTTTTCGCAAGGCATCCTCCATGGCTCTTGACTGTGCATTTGTTCTGTATAAAATGGCAAAATCTGCATTGGGCAATTGCAAATTCATTTTATTTTCGAATATGGAGCTTGCTACGAAACGCCCTTCTTCACCATCAGAAACCGTACGCATAATTTTTACCTGATCACCTTTGTCATTGGCTGTCCATATTTCCTTATCGAGTTTGGTCTTATTCTTTTCAATCACGCTATTGGCCGCCTCTACGATATTGCTGGTAGAACGGTAATTCTGCTCTAATTTAAAGATCTTGACTTCCTCATAATCTCGCTGGAAATTCAATATATTCTGGATGTTGGCGCCGCGAAAGGCATAGATACTTTGAGAATCATCGCCCACCACACAAATATTTTGAAACCTGTCTGCCAATGCCCTTACGATCAAATATTGAGAATGGTTTGTATCCTGGTACTCATCTACCAATATATACCTAAACCTATCCTGGTATTTTGCCAATACATCCGGAAAGCGCGTCAATAACTCATTGGTTCTTAATAATAGATCGTCAAAGTCCATGGCTCCTGCCTTAAAGCAGCGTTCTACATAATGATGATATATGTCGCCCATCTTGGGTCTGCTTGCCATTACATCCGCTTCCTGAAGGTCAGAATTCTGATAATATGCCTTTACCGTGATCAAGCTGTTTTTAAAGGAAGATATTCTACCCAACACTTGTTTAGGTTTATACCGTTCTTTATCAAGATTTAATTCCTTTATGATCGTTGTAAGTAATCTAACGGAATCCTGGGTATCATAGATCGTAAAATTTTTAGGATAGCCTAATTTATCGGCTTCAGAGCGCAATATTCTGGCAAATACAGAATGAAAAGTGCCCATCCATAGGTTCTTAGCTTCGCTTTCACCCACCATCTTGGCAATCCTGTTTTTCATTTCACGGGCTGCCTTATTGGTAAAAGTCAAGGCTAGAATGCTAAAGGCATCTACCCCAAGATTCATAAGATGTGCGATACGGTAAGTAAGTACCCTGGTCTTGCCGGAACCGGCACCGGCAATAATGATCATGGCACCGTCTTTATGCAAAACGGCCTCCTTTTGAGCTTCATTTAAATCTTTGAGGTAATCAGTCACTATGGAATATTAATTTCCCAAAAGTACAATCATTCATAACCAGAAGCAATAAAAGTTGTCTTATTTTTTTCACAAAAAAAAGCGATCTCAAATACATGAGATCGCTTTTTACCAACTAACAATGTCCCGGTGTTAGTTAGTCATTACTTCTTTTTTGTTAAAGGTGTAGCTTAATCCTACCATGATCATAGAAGTTTCCATTTTATAAGAAACATTTGTTCCTGGTAATGCCCCCGTTGGATTATTTGGTGATATTGCCAAAGGACTTAATAATTGTCCGGAAGTACCTTTACCTCTAAAGCCTTGATGATAAACAGCGTTTACTTCAATTTTATCACTAAACTTATAACCTAAACCTAATTGTGCTGCATCTTTTATTATAGCAGTAGCAGGTATTGAGAAGAACGCCAATTCATTTTGAATTGGGTTTGAACTATAGGTATAACCAACTCTTACAGGAAATTTATCAGTAATTTTATATTGCAAACCTGCAGAAACGATAGTTATACTTTCCCATCCAAAACCGGCAACAGAAGCAGTAGGTGTCCAACCACTTGCTTCAAAGCCATCGGTATTTTCATAATCAACATATCTAAAATCTAAGGCAAAATCAATTTTTTTACCAGACAGCCCCATTCCTACAGAAAAAATTGCAGGATAATTCATTTTAAACTTCACGTTAGGAGCTTCACTTCCGTCTAAATAAGTATTGCTAAAATCAAATTCGCTAAAAAATTGAGGCGTTTTGTAAGATGCCCCTAATTTTAAAATATCACCTGAGTCATAAAATATACCAACCTGACCTCCAAATCCGATTGCCGAAGCTTTATCACTTACTGGATAACCCAAAGTTGGGCTTGGAGATGATAATGGATTAGGCATTAATTCTAATGCGGCATAATTTATATTCGGCTGAAAGCCAATAGAAAATTTGTCTGATATTTCATACGCGTAGGCTAAGCCAACTTGCAACAACAAATAATCCGATTCAACACGGCCAAATCCCATGGCTTGTTGTGGATAATTTATTGGATTAGAATTAACTGTTGGGTTAAAACCACTACTTAACGGATTATTATCTTCCTCCGGAAAAGTAACTCCAAAACCACTGATACCGAAAGCAGAAACACCAAAAGTATGTTTGCTGTCTTCCTTACTCCATACATAAGCCAACGCTGGCATCGGTGATGCAGGCCTATCGTCTTCAGTTATACCACTTACGCCTGGAGCACCCGACCCTAACATTCCCGCGGGTAGTGATGATGATAATTCAGGAGATGAAAAGAAGGCTCCGATATCAAACTTTAAAATATTACTGTCAAAAGTTGAAATGGCAGCCGGGTTCCATTGTAGGGCACCCGAAATATCAAGAGGCTGACCTGTTGCGGCTCCCCCCATCGACATATTTACGGCACCCACACCTTGCATGATATGCCCGGCTTGTGAGAACACAGCTGTCGAAAAAAGTAAAACAAATAATTTTAATAAATTGGTTTTCATATTATTATATATTTAAGTTGAATTTAAGTAATGATAAAATTATTGAATCTCTCATGTAGTTATGTATCATTTGTTACATAAGGTGTTCATTTTTTGATAATTACCATCAACAATTATTAATTATGCAGCAAAGATATTTCTCGATTTTTTTTAAAATTATGATATTTATCATCTTAAATAAAAAACTTAACTTTGAAAAAATAATAAGATCATAAATGGATACATCTAAGATCATAGAGCTTGTTAGCTATACACTCCCGGCCTTGGTTACAGGCGCCGTTGCCTTATATTTTTTTAAGCTGCATACCAATAATGAAAATAGCCGGCGCATTTTTATGTTGAGAAAGGAAAAACAATCGGTTGCCCTGCCCTTGCGATTGCAGGCATATGAGCGAATGGCATTATTTTTGGAACGCATATCACCAAATAACCTTGTCGTACGGGTTAGTCCGACAGGCAAAGAAAAACCCGAGTACTTTAGAAAACTGTTGGCTACGGTCGAAAAAGAATTTGAACACAACCTGGCACAACAGATCTATATGACTAGTGAATGCTGGCATGTGATCGTAACAGCCAAGAATACGACATTGAACATGATGAAAGATGTGATGCTAGATGGAGAAATTAAAGAAGCCATTCAAATGCGAGAAGCTATACTGCGAAAAATGTCAGAAGAAGAACCGCCAACAAAAATTGCCTTAGAATATATTAAAAAAGAAGTGAGTAAGATCTTTTAAACCCCTGAGCTATGAAAACAAAACTACTATTAATTATAATGTGCCTCGCCTTTACACAATTATTCGCCCAAAGGGCCGAGCCTGATATCATTGAAACTAATGAAGGGCCTATCATCATTCAGCCCATACTACATGGAACGCTGGTGTTGCAGTGGAGCGGAAAAACGATCTATGTAGATCCCTATGGCGGAGCAGATGCCTTTAAAGGAATTGATGCTCCCGACTTGATCCTGATAACAGATATCCATGGCGACCATACGAATTTGGAAACACTAAAAGGATTAAATACAGAAAAAGCTACCTTCATAGTCCCCGAAGCGGTGGCCGAAATATTGAAAAAAGATTATGAAAAGCAATTGACCATTATAAAAAATGGAGGCATGTCTGTACAGGGCGATATATTTATCAATGCCTTGCCAATGTATAACCTTCCGGAAGCCTTGGATTCGAAACATCCCAGAGGCCGTGGCAATGGTTATTTTATAAACATGGCCGGAAAAGGCATATATATCAGTGGTGATACCGAGGATATCCATGAAATGAGAGAATTGAGAGGTATTGATGTGGCATTTATTTGTATGAATTTACCCTATACCATGGATATTAACCAGGCTGCCGATGCCGTGCTGGATTTTAAGCCAAAAATTGTATACCCTTACCACTATCGAGGAAATCCCGATATTAGCGATACCGAGGCCTTTAAAAAATTGGTGAACGCAAAAAATCCGAAAATTGAAGTCCGATTAAGAAATTGGTATCCTAACTAATTTTATTTGACAATTTTATTGTCAAATTTTCTTTCTTTAAAAATTCTCTAAAGTTGATAATTATCAGTTTTGGTGAATTTTTTTCCAACTAATTTTAGCATGTCTAAAAACATTCATGATGTTGGAAAATATCCATCGAAAAAAAGTATTGACAGATGCTTCTTTATTGATCACCGAAGCCTGTGTACAGGCTGGTGCTGATGCATTTATAGGATACCCAATCACTCCCTCGAACAGATTCTATGCCTATGGCGCCAAACGCTATCCCTTATTCTTGGCTGCGCCGGATGAAATTACCGTGCTACAATGGATGGCCGGTTTATCTACCGCAGGAAAATTACCGGTAACGGCTACGGCTTTTCCGGGATTTGCACTAATGCTCGAAGGCTTTAATATGGCCTATATGATGGAATTGCCCATGGTGATCATACTTACCCAACGGTTAGGGCCAAGTACCGGATCGGCAACCACAGGTGCCCAAGGGGATCTCAGTTTGTTGAACGGATGCATTTCGGGAGGTTACCCGGTACCCGTATTTTGCCCTTCAAATTTTGAAGATGCCTGGCAATTGGCCAATGAAAGCATCAAAACAGCTATCGATTTCAGAACTCCCGTGGTATTACTCACTTCTAAGGAAATGGTGATGACACAAAAAAGTTTTGATCTATCTCTTTTAGATAAAATAGCTCCCGTAAACAGGGATCCAAAATATATAGCATTACCTTATAAATCGTATAAGGCCAATGACGACCTTATTCCTCCTTTTTTACCTGTGGGAAATGATCAACATCAGGTAAGGATCAATGCTTCAACGCATGATAATGAAGGCTTGATAAGAAAAGGTAATCCCGAATCTCTGGCAAATACCAAACGCCTTAAAGAGAAATTCGAAAAAAGAATGGATAAGATCACTTTCTATGAATTGGACGAAGACAAAGGCAGTAAAGACCTTATTGTTACTTATGGTATATCTACAGAAGCAGCTAAAGATACCGTGATAAAACTAAGAAGCGAAGGAAAAAAAGTTTCCTTACTGGTGGTGAAGACCTTATTACCGGTCTCTAAGAAAATTCTCGAGATTATCAGCAGCTATGAACAAGTAACCTTTGTAGAGGAGAATATATCCGGACAATATGAAAAAATAATTTATGGGGCTGCCACCAAAGCAAATGTCAACCATGTAAATAAAATCGGAAGTTTGATCAGTCCAACAGAAATAGAAAAAGTACTCGCCTTATGAAATCTCAACTATTAACCGATAATAAAATGCCTTTTTGCCCCGGGTGCGGACATGGAGTCGCTGTTAATCACCTGTCAAAAGCTTTGATGGAATTGGGTTATCATCCTTTAGATATTGTAATTGTGAGCGATATTGGGTGTAGCGGATTGGTAGACCCTTTATTTACCACGCATACGGTACATGGTTTGCATGGCAGGTCCCCCGCATTGGGCATGGGTGTTTCCATGGGCTTGGCGAATGAAAACAAAAAAATAATTGTAGTTCAAGGGGATGGCGGTGCTACCATTGGCCTGCAGCATTTGATGGAAGCTGCGAGAAGAAACATAGACATCACCTTATTGGTATTTAACAATTTATTGTACGGAATGACGGGAGGTCAGATAAGCGGACTGTCTACCGATAAATTCAAGGAACTTAGACATTTTGAAGAAGGCATCCCTCCTTTTGATATCATCAAATTGGCGCACCAGGCAGGAGCAGCAAGTAGTGCAAGGGTGATATCCCCCAAAAATTTTAATGAAAGCATTAAGAATGCCGTTCAAACCAAAGGTTTTTCTGTATTAGAACTGGCGAGCGTTTGTCCGTCTTATGGCATAAAAAAATTAAAAGAACTCGAAGATTTTGCAGAAGAAGCCGAAGTATTCACCAATGACAGGATCTTGCCAAAAATTGAATATAAAAAAACCGATTCCCTTTTCAACAACCTAAAGGCCATTGATCACGAATTTGAATCGAATATTACCGATAAAATGGGATTTGTGCTGTCCGGATCAGCCGGTGGCGGCGTGCAATCGGCAGCGAAATTATTGGCACAGGCGGGCATGATGTCGGGACTTTATGCCACCATGAAAGGTGAATATCCGGTGACAGTAGGAACAGGATTTTCGGTGGCGGAAGTAATTCTGTCAAGGAAACCCATTCATTATACCGGATTAGAACATCCTGATATCTTATTCGTGGTAAGTAATGACGGATTACTAAAGGTGAAAAATAGAATTTCTACTAATACAAAAGTATTTATTGATGACCATTTAAACCTGGATGCAAATAATGTTTTGAAAGGAGCTTTTGTGAAAAATGGCGGTAAAAAAGGAGCGGCCTTAAATGCCCTGGCATCTTGGATAGATCAAACGCATTATATCGATAAAAATGCCCTGCTAAAGGCCGTGAATATGCACAAACATGCCGATAAATTACTGGCTGCCATACCGAAAAGTGCGGTCGTTTGAGCTCTAAATAATTGATTTGACTTGTTTTTTTTATGTCAGGTTGGCAATTCATCAAATTATTCTTTAGAATATTACTAATTGGTCATAAAAAAATGTAATTTAGTATACCTATTTTAAATAGTTTATCAACTTAAAACCCTATTGCTATGCTTATTACTATCGGATTAATCATCCTAATCGCAATTTTACTTATCGGTATCTTTAATAAATTTGTTAAAAACCGAAATGTTGTCAATGATGCCTGGAGCAATATTGATGTGGCCTTAAAACGACGCTATGACCTTATTCCCAACCTGGTTGAAACCGTTAAAGGATATGCAAAACACGAAAAATCGACCCTTGAAGATGTGATCAAAGCCCGTAATGCGGCTATGAATGTTCCCAAAGGAGATATCAATGCCCAGATAAAGGCTGAAAATCAATTACAACAAACCCTGCGAAGCATTTTTGCTTTGGGAGAAGCCTACCCGGAACTAAAGGCCAATGTAAATTTCCTTGACCTCCAGTCAAAATTGAATTTGATAGAAGAAAACCTTGAAAGGAGCCGTCGTTATTATAATGGTACGGTTAGAGAAAATAATACCTATGGCGAAAGCTTTCCCGGGGTCTTATTCGCTGGCATGTTCAAATATCAGCATTTTGACTATTTCGAAACAGATGAGGCCAGCCGAGAAAATGTAAAGGTGGATTTCTCATAAAAGACCGAATGCTGTCGCACAGACGTTACCTGTTCGTAATCTTGAAATCAAAATTTAATTGATGAAAAAATTTCTTTCGTTTCTCTTTGCTATTCTTGTATTTACTATTGGCCATACCCAGGATTTTACGGTAAATAAATACGAGGTAGATATATACATTCAAGCAGGAGGTTATTTTGATGTTGTAGAAAATTACGACCTTACTTTTGAGCGCTATAAGCATGGTATTTACAGAACCATCCAAACGAAATACGATCTTTCTAATGCAGACGGGCAGCAAGAAAAAAGAAAGATCAAAATATCGAATATAGAGGTGCCTGGACATAAATTTGAAGCCCCTTTTGATTTTGAACAAAAGTTAAGTGATCAAATAAATATAAAAATTGGCGATAAGGATAAGACCATTATAGGGCCGCAACATTATGAAATTAAATACCGGGTTCATAATGCCTTTCTTTTTGAAGCGTCAGAGATCAGTTTCTATTGGAATATAAAACCCGACGGTTGGTATGCCGATTTCCATCAGATCAATTTCAGGGTACACGCACCAGATAATATTGGTTTAAGCAGGGATAATAGTTTTGTTTACTCAGGTTACCGGGGTACTACAGAGCTCAGCAAAGACTTTAACCTTTCTTTTAATAACAATGTCATAACCGGCCAGAGCATCGACAATTTTGTATCTCGGGCCAATGAAAATGTAACCCTGTTAATTAAACTCCCGGTAAATTCCATTAAAGAGGTCAAGCCATTCTGGCCATTTTGGGTCGATTATGGTTGGACCTTTATCATTGCTGGACTTATAACAGCATTCTACGCCGTTTGGAATAAGTATGGAAAAGATGAAAGTGTGGTGAGCACCACCAGCTATTATGCTCCCGAAAATATAGATCCGGCCATGGCGGGCTTTCTAATAAACGATACTGATGATAGTTCAGACCTCATTGCCTTGCTGCCCCATTGGGGATCGAAAGGCTATTTAAGGATCGAAGAGATCCCTAAAAAAGGATTGTTTAGCAAGGCAGACACCAAACTTATCAGGGTTAAACCCTTACCCGCTGATGCCCCGGCTTATGAACGTGAAATATTTAACGGACTCTTTGACGACAGCCCGAGTACTATTTTCGGTGAAAGCATCCTGCTGAGTAAAAAAGGTAAAACTTTAAATGTTCTCAATAAGATGTTTGGCGGCGATCAAACCGAAGTAAAGCCCGGAGAAGTGCTGGTGAGCAGTCTTGAGAATTCTTTTTACACCACCATGAATAGTGCTAAAGGTTTATTAAAAAAACAAGCGCAGCCTTATTATGAGGCCAAATCAAGAAAAGTAAAAGGTATTACCCTGGGCCTTTTGATAGCATCGGCCGTTCTGTTATCTGCCATCGGTTTGTTCGTATGGGGTCCTATTGCTGCAGGAGCTATTGTTATTACCTGCTTGTTATTGATATTTTTAAATACCTATATGGTTAAAAAGAATGCCAAAGGCAACCGCATCTTTTCTGAATTAAAAGGCTTTAAGAAATTTATCAAGGTGGCCGAAGAAAATAAATTAAAAATGTTATTACAGGATGATCCCGGTTATTTCGAGAATACCATGGGTTATGCCCTGGCATTTGGCTTATTTGATAAATGGGCCAAAAAATTTGATGCTTTGAATATCCCTCCACCCGATTGGTACAGTTCAACAACAGCACATCATTTATCAATGAACAATTTTTCAAAATCATTCTCCAGTGCTATGACCAGCGTAAAATCTACTATGGTAAGTACACCATCCAGCAGCGGCAGTTCGGGCGGTGGTTCTTCGGGAGGCGGATTCGGCGGCGGCGGCGGCGGAAGCTGGTAGAATAATGCACAAAAAATTATAGAACATTAGGCTTATAAGCATAGATGAATATTATTGATTGGATTGGTTTTATAGGCGTTTTTCAAATACTGTTGGCATACGTGCTCAATGTACTTGGGAAACTTAAAAGTAAGGATTTGACATTTATCTTACTGAATCTTATCGGCGCCAGTATGGCATGTTTGGCTTCCATACTCATGAATTATATGCCTTTTATCATATTAGAAGGAGTTTGGACATTAGTTTCACTAATGGCACTTATAAAATATCTTAAAACAAATTAAATAATAAGGAGGATCAGATATTTTTAATCATTACAAATAAACCACTATTGAGTCTGTTGATCATTCTCTTACGCATCGCACCGAAAAACCATAGTTTTTACTCAGCGTAATGATATTTAGATCCCCGCCATCCAGTGATAAAAACCTTGCCCAGGCGCTCCCTTCATGATATTCTGTAGATGTCCAAAAATAGGGAATCACATCTATATCAAAGAAATTTCCATCCCTGTTCCGTTTTCCTCCCGGTAAGGCCTTAAAACCTTCGTTTATCATTTTCTCTTCTGCTACTGTAAAGCCTCCCAGGTAGTCAATTAATATCAGATAATCATCATAGGTAGCTACCCGCCAGCCCTTAGGGGCAATATTTCTTGGATCACTTGCTGCGTACCAATTATATAGCCTACCATAGGTATTCGAATTGGCCTGGTCGTTATCGTAGTCGCAATAGGCCCCTAATTCAGTAAGATTCCACGATCCGTCGTCGACTAGGTTTTCTATCGGATCTCCGTTTTGATATTTAGTAACATGTAAGTTCTCAACAGTCCATACTTGAGTCCCGATCGACACCGTTGTATATGCATTGCCATCTATATCGGTAATTGTACTAACAAATGGTTTTAAATAGCGTAATTCACCGTATCCCGTTCCATTGCTGTTAGTCGCATATGCTCTAACATAATAAGAGGCAGTAGGATCTAAGCCTGTAATATTGCTAGTAAATGTGCCTAACCCTGTTCCATTAATGGTTTTTGAGTCCATAATGGTTGGCGGGTTATGTACACTCCAGCATACGCCTCGTGATAATACATCTGAGTTGCCTTCATATAATACCGTCCCACCACTAGTACATCGGGTTGCTTTTATTTCTGAAATAGTCGCTGTATTTAACAAAGGCACTTCAGAATTCTTCGTGGTAAAGGTTACATTATTTCCATAAGAAACCCCAAGTTTATTCATCGCATAGGCCCTTACATGATAGGTTGTATTCGGAATTAAATCGGTTAACGCACTAATAAAACTGCCATCTCCTGCCCCATCCATGGTCTTATGATCATTTATGGTAGGCATAGACTCCGTTCCCCAACATATTCCCCTGGAACTTACTGTAGATTTACCTCCGTTATAAATAAATCCTCCACCACTTGCTTTTGTTTCGCTTATAAAAGTAATTTCCGATGTTGTTACTTCATTGGCCGCTATAAGATCATCCTTCTCACAACTCGTGATCACAATTAAAAAAAAGAAAAGTCCGAATACAATTCGGCTAGATTCAATGTTCTTTATTTTCTTAAATATTATCATGATCGCAAAGTCCAAATGTTTGTTATTTATAGAATTGCTTTAATTTTATATTTACCCTATAAAGTTAATTATTTCCTGCTGCTTTCAAAGAAATTCTTAAATAAGGGCAAAAATAGTTAGGAATTCGATATTCTATTAGAAATTGTGCTAACTAGTGCGATATCACCCATAATTGTTAATTTTGTAACTGATCCAAGGATCATTGTATAACGACTATCAGCATACCTATTGGTAATAAAGTGATCCATATTGCAGTAAAACAACACAAAAACGGCAATTAAATGAACAATTCTCATCAATTAGCAGAACGTCTCAAAGAGGTAATTCTTAATGGCACCTGGATCGCAAATACCAACTTTAAAGACCAATTGGAACATTTAGATTTTAAAACTGCGATCACCAAGGTTCAATCCCTCAATTCAATTTCAATGTTGGCACAACATGTGCATTATTATATCAAGGGAATTAGCCAGGTTTTTACAGAAGGTAAACTAACCATAAAAGATAAATACAGTTTTGATTTCCCTATAATTGAATCGCAGGCAGCCTGGCAAAATTTCTTAACTACCTTTTGGACCGATACAGAAAGCCTTATTACCCTAATAGAACAACTGCCCGAAAAAAAGTTAGATCAGGTATTCGTTGATCAAAAATATGGAACCTATAAACGTAATATAGAGGGTTTAATCGAACATAGTTATTATCATTTGGGACAAATTGCCCTTATTAAAAAGATGCTTGTTGAAAATAAGAAATAATTAATTTTTATTAATAATATTTAATAGCTAAGCAGTTTATAAATACGCCCAAAATAACAGTATAAAATTATTAAGTATTTCATGGAATTTTGGTCATGAATTGCAAACCTTTTTTGTAAATTGTAACGCCAAATTTTGGTACTTATATTTTAATTTAAATTTAACACAATGATAAATCATTTAAGAACAAAAAAATTGTTGCTCTTACTACTTACGACAATCGTATTTATGAGTTGTAAACAGGAAGAAAAAGCACCTATAGTTGATAATTTATTACTACAAGAATGGACCGGACCTTATGGCGGGGTACCTGCTTTTGACCAGATGAAGGTCGAAGATGTTAAAGACGCGATGTTGCTGGGTATGGAATTAAGCCTTAAGGATATTGATGCCATTGCAAATAATCCGGATGCGCCTACTTTTGAAAATACCATTGAAGAAATGGAACGCGCAGGAGAAGAATTAGATAGAGGGTTTACCTATTACGGTATTTTAAGCAGTAATATGTCTACCCCGGAATTTAGGGACATTCAAACTGAATTAGCCCCGTTATTTTCTGAATACCAATCTAAGATCACACAAAATGAAAAATTATTTCAACGGGTAAAAACGGTTTATGATAATGCACAGGAAAATCCGCTTGATGCCGACCAGCAACGTGTTGTTGAATTAACTTATAAAGGATTTGCCATGAACGGGGCAGAACTTGATAAGGAGAAAAAGGAACGATATGCTGCTATCAACAAAGAATTATCAAGTTTATACACCAAGTTTTCTAACAATGTGTTACACGATGAAGAAAACTATATTACCTATCTTACAGAAGATCAATTAGGTGGCCTATCGGAAGGGTTTATAAAATCTGCTGCTAAAATTGCAGCCGACAAAGGACAGGAAGGTAAATATGCCATTACGAACACCCGCTCGTCCATGGATCCTTTCTTAACCTATTCTACTGAAAGAGACCTGCGCAAACAAGTTTGGACCAATTATTATTCCCGAGGTGATAATGGAGATGAGTACGATAACAAACAACTCATTGCCGATATCCTTAAGCTAAGAAGGGAACGTGTTGAGCTATTAGGCCATAAAAATTATGCAGAATGGCGTTTGCAAGACCGGATGGCCAAAACCCCCGAAAATGCCATGGCTTTAATGGAAGCTGTTTGGCCTGCTGCCATCGCAAGGGTTGCCGAAGAAGTAGCAGATATGCAAGCCGTTGCCAACAAAAATGGTGACAAAATAACAATCGAACCATGGGATTATCGCTACTATGCCGAAAAAGTTAGGAAAGCAAAATATGACCTGGACTCAGATGAGGTAAAACAATACCTTCAGCTCGATAAACTTACCGATGCCATGCATTATGTGGCCGGTCGTTTATTTAACTATAATTTCACCCCGGTACCCGAAGGTTCGGTGCCCGTTTTTCATGAAGATGTAAAAGTATGGGAAGTAACCGATAAAGACAGCGGCGAAAATATTGGGCTTTGGTATCTCGATCCTTATGCAAGGCAAGGGAAACGTTCGGGAGCATGGGCTACTACTTACAGAAGCCATACCACTTTTGACGGCAAGAAAAATGTCTTGGCATCTAACAATTCAAATTTTGTAAAACCTGCACCGGGTGAAGCATTGTTGGTATCTTGGGATGATGCGACTACCTTCTTCCATGAATTCGGACATGCCTTACACTTCTTTTCTTCGAATGTTAAATACCCAACCTTAAATGGTGGTGTTAGGGATTATACAGAGTTCCAATCTCAGTTATTAGAACGTTGGTTATCTACCGACGAGGTGATCAATCAGTTCTTAGTACATAATAAAACGGGCGAACCCATGCCCGCTGAATTGGTAACAAAAATTAAAAAAGCCGCCACTTTCAATCAAGGGTTCTCAACGACTGAATATTTAGCTTCGGCTATAATGGATATGAAATTCCACCTTGCTGATCCTACAGATATAGATGTAGACAAGTTCGAACGCGAAACCCTGGCAGCTTTAAAAATGCCTAAAGAATTACCAATGCGTCATAGAACACCTCATTTTGGACATGTATTTTCTGGTGAAGGTTATGCCACAGCTTACTATGGTTATATGTGGGCCGATGTATTGACATCAGATGCTTCTGAGGCATTTGCCGAAGCTCCTGGAGGATTTTATGATGAGGAAATGGCAGCGAAACTTGTAAAGTACCTGTTTGCTCCAAGAAACTCCATAGATCCGGCAGAAGCCTATAGAATGTTTAGAGGACGTGATGCTAAGATCGAAGCACTCATGCGGGATAGAGGGTTTCCTGTAACAACAGAATAAATCATTAAAAATAAAGGGATAAGTTAAACAGCTTGTCCCTTTTTTTT
>CBDUPN010000048.1:0-14036 GCA_965369125.1 uncultured Aureibaculum sp.
TCTGATACGTTTTGGAAATTTCCTTTAAAAAAACATGAAGTTCATTCGTTTTTGTTTTCATAAACCAAATTTTATATCAATAGGTTTTATAAAATTCAATTTGCCAACAGATAACGACTAATTAAATAATACAGATATAAAGTTAACCCTTTAGTTATGCAGGTGCAATACCATTATAAGGGTATATTAAAAAAACAAGTAGTTTTAGAAATTAAATCAACTTTTTCATAGCAATTCCCCCATCATGAGTTTTTTATCTGGCGATAAAGTAAGGGTTTCAGTTTCTTTAATAATGATTCTAAAAACTACTTGTTTATATCTTTATACAAATTTGAAGTATTAATAAACGCAAATCAAGAGGATAATACCTGAATTTTTAGGGGATTTTCACCGTTTAAAAAAGGGGAAAAATCCCCTTTTCATGTCTTCTCATTTATTAGTATTTTGCATGTATCTAAATCTTAAACCGTTTTATTATGAAAATTTTTAAACTTAGTAAACCCATATTGTGCGTTTTAGCGCTCACAATTCTAATGATTTCATGCGAGAATAAAGAGGGACATCAACAAGATGACAAGGAAGCTTTTGCAAAAATGAAAACACATATTATACCCTTAAAAGATGCTGTTAAAATGTATGATAAATATTCCAAAGAAAGGGTTCATATTTTAAAAGACACACTAAAGAAGAAATATGGAAATGATTTTACCGACACCAGAACTGTTTGGTTTGATTTAAATACCATAAAGCAATATATTAAATACATTGAAAATAATTCGGCAGATGCCGAAGGCCTACAATTTTATTTTAGCGTTGATCTTGATGTCAAAGGCAAACAAAAAAATCATCAAACATTTTTTATAGCGCCTACAGTTAAAAATATTATTGGAAAAGACACTATACAATCGGGATATACGGTAAAAGATGGCAATAGAATCTTTTTATACGAGGCTTTTAAAGAATATTCGAACTCATCTGAATCAACCCTCCAAAAAGCTAGTTTTTTTAACCTGATACAAGGAGATAAGGATGGTTTGTTATTTAATGAAGGAACTGGTTCGCCTCCAAACGGCTATAATTAATTTTTAAAATTTTGAATTTTAACCTAATAAGAGAATTTGTAGTATATAGCGAATTGATTTCTGCTATTATCGGCACTATTTATTTATTTAAATATAAGCATACTGTATTAAAATATTTCTTATTACTGCTATGGTATATTACGCTTACAGAATTATTTGGGGGATATATGGTAAAAAGCAAGTTTTTGGTTTATATAGACGAAAATGGTTTGATATATAATTGGTGGATTCACAATATTAGGCGCTTTTTTACTTTTTTGGTTTTATATTACATTTACTATAGGCTTTTAAAAACAGAAGCTTATAAAAAGTGGGTAAAAGTATTCGCGATCTTTTTTGCAATTATTTATATATTAAATTATATATTCTTACAAGACTTTATCAAAGAAATTCCTGAAATTCCTCAAGTTCTAGGTTCTATTTTTTTAATAATATCTATCCTGTTTTATTTTATTGAATTATTGAAATCAGAAAAAATAATGGTTTTTCATAGGTTATTGCCTTTCTGGATAAGTGTAGGATTGATCTTGTTTTATGCCGGAACAATACCATTTATGCTTAAATGGAATGGTTATATGTTAATACCTGGCGTTCATGACCTATTTCTGATAGTTTATATTTTGGCAATAACGATGTATTTAATTTTTTCATTTGGCTTTATATGGAGCAAGAAGGAGTAACATTAATCATAGTCATTAGCACCATCGTTATATTGGTAATTACTATAGCGATGATTGTGATGTTTATCGTGTTTCAACATGTAAAGAATAAATTATTGATCGATAATAAAAGCTTGCGACAAATCATTAAAAATAAATTATCATCTTTTAATAATTAACAATTGAAATTTGGATTCAATCTCAATAATTAGAGAATCTATAAAATACTTTGAGTTAATTTCTGCTCTTGTTGGTACTATTTATTTTTACAAATACCGACATACCTCTCTAAAGTATTTTCTTTTTTTGCTATGGTATATTACCCTCACCGAGTTTTTAGGGGCAATTTCTATAGAACAAGAAATGCTGGTTGTTTTTGATAAGAATGGGGTTAAATATAATTACTGGATGTTTAATCTTTTATACTTTATTCTTTTTAATACGGTATATATGATCTATCTACATTTTATAACGAATCCTAAACAAAAAAACATCATCAAAACTTTTATAGTATCTTATATTATTATTTCTATAATTAACTGGACTTTCATTCAAAATTTTCTTTATGAAATGTCGGAAATACCTTTTGTATTAGGGTCGATCTTCTTAATAATTATCATTATATTTTATTTCATCCAACTATTAAAATCAAATAAAATAATTGCATTTCATAAAGATTTATTATTTTGGATTAGTGTAGGTCTATTAATATTTCATACCGGAACTATTCCGTTTTCATTAAAATATAATGGTTATGCGCTACTGCCCAATATCCATAATTTATTCCTCATCATTTATATTTTGTCTCTATGTATGTATATTATATTTACATTCGGTTTTATTTTCAGCAACAAAATTGAAAATAAAGATCCATAGATACCTGTTCTATAATTATTAACTTCGTATCCCGATTATGGATCAAAATGGCACAACCATATTAATACTAATCACTACTTTAACAGTGGTTGTTTTGGTGGTTGTCATTATTGTGATTTTCAGCATTTTTCAGAATAGAAAAGTTAAGTTCTTATATGAACAAAAAGAAGCAGAACAACGCTTTGAAGAAGAGATCATAAAATCACAATTAGAAACTCAAGAACAAACTCTTCAGAATATAAGTTGGGAATTACACGATAATATTGGACAATTACTATCTGTTGCAAGAATGCAATTGAATATTATACAAGCAGATTTAAATGAAAACAAAAAGAATTTGGTGAATGAGACTGGTGAAATTATATCAAAAAGTTTACAAGAAATAAGGTCATTATCGAAATTATTGAACCCTGAAGTTGTAAAAAATATAGGTTTGGAAGAAGCGATACAGCTTGAAATTGATAGATTTAACCGGCTTAATTTTATTAATGCTTCGTTAATTATAAATGGAGACTCTAGAGCGATCAACCAAAAAGATGAAATTATTTTATTTCGAATTTTGCAAGAATTTTTATCCAATTCGGTGAAACATTCAAAAACGAGTAAATTAGAAGTTACTTTAACATATAGCATCGATACGTTGACAATACGTATTCAAGATTTTGGTTTAGGATTTGATGAAAATACCGTAAAAAAGGGCTCCGGATTGCTCAATATGAAAAACAGGGCGAAGCTAATAAACACTATTTTTGATCTAAAATCAGCCAAAGACAAAGGAGTTTCCTTAACTTTAACCTATCCTTTAACTAAAAAAAATGACTAAGCATTCGGTCGCAATCATAGATGATCATTTACTTTTTTCACAATCTTTAAAAGGTTTGATCAATACCTTTGAAGATTTTGAGGTTACTCATGAAGCCAACAACGGGCAGGTATTTATTGAAATTTTAAAAAAATCAACAGATTTACCTGAGATTGCTTTGATGGATATGAATATGCCAATTATGGATGGCGCAGAAACAACCTATTGGCTTAATAAGAACTTTCCTTCTATAAAAGTCCTTGCATTATCTATGGAAGATGATGAGAATTCTATCTTAAAAATGATACGCAATGGTGCCAAGGGATATTTATTAAAAGATATACATCCTGATATATTATTAGAAGCATTACAGAGTGTACTTAAAGAAGGGTTTTACCATACCAAGAAAGTTTCAAATACCCTGGTAAATTCATTACATTCTAACGGAAATTCTAAGAAGAATTCTAAAATTGAACTACAAGAAAGAGAGTTAGAATTCTTAAAACTAGTAAGCACAGAAATGACCTACAAAGAAGTGGCTAGTGTAATGAATTTAAGCCCAAAAACCATTGATGGTTATCGTGAACAGCTATTTAAAAAATTAGAAGTAAAAAATAGAATTGGACTTGTTATTTATGCCTTAAAAAATGGTATTGCTTAAGTGTCTAAATTAATCTCCTCTCCTGCTTTTAAATTAAATTTAGTTCTGAAATAATGGACGGTAACATACAAAATTGGTGTGTCTAAAAGTGCCACCAAAACTTTAAATAAGAAACCGTTCAACAAGAGTATTGAAAACAGACTCCATTCGATCACGCCAAAAGAGCATAATAAAAATAGCACCGAAAATGTATCCAAAAATTGGGAAGTTACGGTAGAAAAATTATTCCTCAGCCAAAGGTGCCTTCCCTTGGTTAATCTCTTCCAATAATGATAGATTCTGATATCTACAAATTGAGCAAGTAAATAGGCTATCATAGACGAAAATACCGCAATTACCGAAAACCCGAAAACTCTGGTAAAAGTTGCATCGTCTACAGGTGACCAAGGGGTTGCCGGCACTACATCAGACACATAAATAATGAGCAGTGAAAAAAAGGAAGCAAAAATTCCCGCAGTTACTACCTGATTCGCCTTTTTTTTGCCATAAATCTCAGAGATAAGATCTGTTACCAAAAAAGTGATGGGATAAGGTAAGATTCCGACTGAGATTTCGAAGGTATATATCCCGAAAAAATCCCATGAAAAAAACTTTTGAAAAATTAAATTTGAAACCACCAAAGAGGTAATAAATAGCGTTGCTAAAACTAGATAGATCTTGTACGCCAATAATTTTTTTGATGCTTTCATAAAGTTAACAAGTTACTAAAGTATAAAATTATTGTTAGACACAATTTTTCTATTTTTGTATTACTAACAAGTAAAAAGTTTAATATGCACGCATATATATTCCCCGGTCAGGGTGCTCAATTTTCTGGAATGGGCAAAGATCTTTATGAAGGATCTCCTTTAGCTAAATCCATTTTCGAAGAAGCCAATGCTATTTTAGGTTTTAAAATAACTGATATCATGTTTGAAGGAACAGATGATCAGCTCAAGGAAACGAAGGTAACACAGCCTGCTATTTTCTTGCATTCTGTGGCCCTGGCAAAAACATTAGGTGAAAATTTTAAGCCCGATATGGTCGCTGGTCATTCTTTAGGGGAATTTTCGGCCTTGGTGGCAAACGGCGTATTAAGTTTTCCCGAGGCTTTGCAATTGGTTTCAAAAAGGGCATTGGCCATGCAAAAGGCATGTGAACAGCAACCTTCGACTATGGCGGCAATCATAGGATTGGAGGATCAAATAGTAGAAAATATTTGTAAATCAACGAGCGGTATTGTTGTGGCAGCTAATTATAATTGCCCTGGTCAATTGGTGATTTCTGGTGAAATAGACGCTATAAATAATGCTTGTGAATCTTTAAAAGAAAAAGGCGCAAAAATGACAGTTGTCTTACCTGTTGGTGGTGCATTTCATTCTCCCTTAATGGAGCCTGCGCGTGAAGAATTAGCTGCGGCCATTGAAAAAACCATTTTTAATGAACCTATATGTCCCATTTATCAAAATGTGACTGCCAAAGCGGTTCATAATGCCTCAGATATAAAAAAGAATCTAATAGCGCAATTAACAGCTCCTGTTCGCTGGACCCAATCCATCCAACAAATGATTAATGATGGGGCAACTGAGTTCACTGAAGTCGGTCCTGGTAAAGTCTTACAAGGTCTCATGCGTAAAATAGACAGAAGTGTAACTTCAAATGGTGCAACATTTAATTTAGAGCCAAAATGAGCAATGGAACCGTCTTAACAAGTATTCGTGGTAAAATTGCCACCATAACTTTTTTTCATCCGGCGAGTAATTCTTTTCCTACGGCCTTGCTTAACAGGTTAATTGAAAATATTGATCGGTTATCAATTGATGACAATATAAATGTTATTGTTTTACAAAGTGAAGGCGATAAAGCTTTTTGTGCCGGAGCGTCTTTAGATGAACTATTGGCAATTTCAAATATCGAAGAAGGCAAACAATTTTTTACCGGTTTTGCCAATTTAATAAATGCTATGCGTAAATGCCAAAAGCTAATTATTGGCAGGGTACAAGGTAAAGCTGTTGGAGGCGGCGTTGGCATTATTGCTGCAAGCGATTATTGTTTTGCTTCAGAGAAGGCCGATATTAAATTATCGGAATTATCCATTGGAATTGGTCCTTTTGTAATCGAGCCCGCTATAAAACGCAAAATTGGCGTTGCTGCCCTGAGTAAACTTACCCTTGATGCGACGGACTGGCACACGGCTTATTGGGCAAAGGAAAAAGGTTTGTATTCAAGAGTTTTCGAGACCGCAAGAGATATGGATGAATACGTCTCCATTTTAACAGAAAAATTGGCTGGTTATAATCCACAGGCATTGATGGAAATGAAAAAAGCTTTTTGGCAAGGCACAGAAAACTGGGACGAACTTTTATCAGAACGAGCAGCCATAAGCGGAAAATTAGTATTGTCTGATTTTACTAAAAATGCACTTCAAAAACTAAAACAATGAAATTAATATTTTTCCTTTTGGCACAAGTCGATATTAAGGAGAAAATAGAAAATGCACCAGACAGAAGCTACGAAATCGGTGTGTTTATCGGAACTTATTTACCTTTTGTTATTTTAGTGGCCATTGCTTATTTTATCTATTACAGAATGAAAAAGCACAAAGACTAAACTTAGATATATTTCCTTTGCAATGAACCATTAATTGGTGTGATAAAATTGTAAAACAACATAAAACCAAATTGTAAAAGGCAATATATTAAACAAACTGCTTTAATTAAAAATATTTCTTCAAATACAAAAAATTAAGATAGTTTCATGTCCATCAGAATAGAAAAAGCCTGCTTTATATCAGCCTCTTTCACCACAATGGTAATTTCATGAGTGGTCGAAATAACCTCCTGAACAGGAATATCAGCCCACGCTAATTGCTTTAAAATAAAATAATAGATACCAGATTGCTCGATATTAGATTTTGGTAATTTGATAGTGATCGAAGCTAAGTTTATCATCGACCATATCATGATTTCATCTTTAAATAGTAGTTCAATTTTATCCTTCAGCTTTGTACTTACAACGATACTTGTTTCGAAAACGCCTTGGGATATCGTATAAAAATGATCGCTATCATTACCTATATCATTTAACAATTTCGTGATTTTATGAATTAAGGTAGGTGAGTTCTTAAAGGTATAATCAGAAAGGTCTGAGCGAGTGATAAAATCTCCTGAAGAAAGTGCAATTTTTCGAATATTCTTTCGAATCTTAAGTACACTCGAAGGTGACATGCGATTTATGGCCATCATAATTGCCCCTTCTTTTATATCCTTTTTCAACATTTTCTCAACTTGAGGTTTTATAATTCTTGCCAATGAAGATACATTGATCAATTTATCATATAAGGCTTCTTCAATAAATGGAGTTCGGTTAATGATGGCTGTTACAGCCTCTTGAATTGTTTTCATCCGTTCATTTTTAAATTTTACTATATCGTTAAGATTAAATTCATACTTGATATGGTATTAATCATCAGACAATTGTATAATAATACATTTCATGTTTAAAATTAAACTTATTGTTATAATTTGTAAAAATAATTCAAAAAATTGCATATCATAACACACACGACAATTTTTGTATCAAAATTCAACTTATGATTGTTCTAAAGTTTGGGGGTACTTCTGTTGGTAATGCAGATAATATAAAAAAGGTATCGAATATTGTGAAGTCCTATGACCAGCCGAAAATTGTTGTTTTATCCGCTGTAGCCGGCACAACAAATTCACTAGTTAGTATTAATAATTTTTTATCTTCCGGGGATCAAGAAGGTGCTCTTAGGGTTTTAAATGAATTAAGGGAATCGTATATAAAATTAATAGATGCGTTATATAGTTCAGAAACCTATAGCAAGAAGGCATTCAAATTTTTGGAAGATAGCTTTAACTTTTTGCAAAGTCTTATAAAAAATGATGGAGGAAACCAAAAAGTTATTATCGCTCAAGGTGAAATTATCTCAACTAATTTATTTCAAATTTATCAGACAGAAATTGGCATAAATACCAAGTTGCTTTCAGCATTAGATTTTATGTCATTGGACAAGTTCGATGAGCCCGATATAGAAACAATTAAAGCCCGGCTAAAGAGTGTTTTAGAAAAAGAGGAGGGTTATACGACCTATATAACTCAAGGCTTTATTTGCATGAACAGCAATAATGAAATCGACAATTTAAAAAGAGGAGGCAGTGACTATTCAGCCTCATTAATTGGTGCTGCTATTGGCGCATCAGAAATACAAATCTGGACCGATATTGATGGTATGCATAACAATGATCCGAGATATGTAGAAAACACCTTTTCTATTGATGAGATTTCATTTGATGAAGCAGCTGAATTAGCTTATTTTGGCGCAAAAATATTACATCCTCAAAGTATTATCCCTGCACAAAAAAATAATATACCCGTCTTACTCAAAAACACCTTTAACCCGAACGACAAAGGAACTATAATAAAAAATTGCAATATTGGTAAAGGTGTGAGGGCCATTGCCGCGAAAGATGGAATAGTTGCTATCAAAATTAAGTCGTATAGGATGTTAATGGCCTATGGTTTTTTAAAAAATATTTTTGAAGTTTTCGAAAAATATCAAACAGCTATTGACATGATCACAACATCTGAAATAGCAGTATCCTTAACTATTGACAATACGACTCATCTAGATAAAATACTTAATGAATTAAATGCTTTTGGCAAGGTTGAACATGATACCAATATGAGTATTATCTGCCTGGCTGGTGATTTTTCTCACAGTGGGAAGGGTATTAGTGCATCCGTTTTAAATGCGGTAAAGGAAGTTCCTATTCGGATGATATCTTATGGCGGAAGTAAATATAATATGTCATTACTTGTTGATACTAAGGACAAAGTAAGTGCATTAAAATTACTAAACGATGGCCTCTTTACCCAAAATAAACTTCAGAAAGTATAAGTTTAATCAATAATATCAGATAATTTTTGAAATTCTTTTTTAGGATCTTTCCCTTCATAAAGGATTCCATAAACCACATCGATAATAGGTGTTTTGGCACCAGTTTTTTGTTTTATCAAGTAAGCACTTTTTGTAGCATAGTAACCTTCGGCAACCATGCTCATCTCTAACATGGCAGATTTTACAGTGTATCCTTTACCAATCATATTTCCAAACATTCGGTTTCTACTAAACACAGAGTAACCCGTTACCAATAGATCGCCTAAATAAGCAGAATTATTAATGTTGCGTTTCATTTTGTGAACTTTCTTAATAAACCGCTTCATTTCTCTAATTCCGTTAGACATTAAAACGGACTGGAAATTATCTCCATATCCTAAACCATGAGCAATCCCTGCAGCTATAGCATAAATATTTTTGATCACCGCAGCATATTCAGTACCAATAATATCATCAGAAGTCTTTGTTTTAATATATCTACAAGCCAATTGCTTGCTAATGAATTTGGCTTTATCTTTATCTTTACAAGCGATCGTTAAATAAGACAATCGCTCAAGAGCTACCTCTTCAGCATGACAAGGACCGGTTATTACGCCAATATCTTCAAACGGGATATTATACTTTTCAAAAAAATGTTCACCAACAATATAGCCCGATTCGGGTACAATGCCCTTTATTGCAGAAAATATAATTTTACCTTTTAAGGGCACTTTTAGTTTTTCTAATTCAGAATTTAAAAATGCCGAAGGTATTGCAAAGATGAGGTAATCGGCATAATTAACCATTTCGTTAATGTCATCCGTTAAGATCAATTTTTCAGGATCCAATTCAACCGAACTAATATAATTGGGATTATGCCTGTTTCGTTTTATATGCTCAATAGCATAGATACTTCTCATATACCAACCGATCTCATCCACATTTTCACTAAGCATTTTTACAATGGCAGTAGCCCAACTTCCACCACCGAATACGGCTATTTTTGGTTTATTATCCATGTCTTTAAATTATCGACCAAAAATAACATTTTTTTAAGGAAACCATGTGGATAACAAAATGGTATATATTTATTTTATAGCTTTGTAATATTAACCAACTAAATATCAAAGAAATGTCAGACGAAAAGAAAAAAAATAAAGACAGTGCTAATAAGGCAACAAAAAATGTGGCTGGCAAGGCAAAAGAAAAAGCCACAGAGCTAAAAAAGGACGCAAAAGAGGTGTTAGAAGATGCCAAAGGGGCCGCCAAGAAAGCTACTGGTAAAGCAAAAGCAAAAGCAGCCGAATTAAAAGAAGAGGCAAAGGACGCATTTGAGGATGTAAAAGAGGAAGCTAAAGAGTTTACCGAAGACGCTAAAGAAACAGCGAAAGAATTTAAAGATAATATTAAGGAAACGTTGGATAGTAAAGAAAATAAGAAACTATTAGCCGGTATTTTAGCTATTATTTTAGGATCATTAGGAATACATAAATTTATTTTAGGATATCAAAAAGAGGGATTTATATTATTGGCAATAACCATTCTGGGTTATGCGACCTCTTGCCTGGCAGTAGGTTTATTTTTTGTTTGGATCCCCGGGCTTATTGGTTTAATAGAAGGTATTATCTATTTAACAAAATCTGACGAAGAGTTTTACCAAACATATCAGATGAATAAAAAACCTTGGTTCTAATTGAGTACAGTTTTAAGTATAAAATTTCCAATAATTATGATTGCAGTGCTTATCAGGCTAACGATAAGCACTTTTTCTATCCAATCCCTTTTTATTAATCTATAAAAAAGAAGAAATAATAAAGAAATAAGCAAAGGGATCAATGCAGGATAGGCATTAAAACTTTTAATAACATTGCCTTCCAATAAATGAATAACGGCTGATTGAATTCCGCAACCAGGGCAGTTAATACCATAATTATTCTTTATAAAACATGGCAACTGGTGAGCTTTTAACCAATGAATAAGCTTATCCATTTTCTGACAGTTTTCTTTCTAATTCAGCCTGGAATTCTTCCATCACAGGTTTAACAGTACTTTCGGGTAAATCTGCTATCCGAATGTACATTAAGCCGTCTATCGCATTATTGAATTTGGGGTCTACATTAAAAGCTACCAATCTGGCATTTTGCTTTACATATTTTTTTAATAAAACAGGCATTCGCAAATTTCCGGGTTCTAATTCATCAATAATTTTATCGAACTTGATCATATCTGCCTTACTGGCATCAAAAACAAAATCTTTGTCTGCATCATTTAACTTTACTTTGTATTCTTTCTTTGGATGAATATATTGAGCCAAATATGGATCATAGTAATGCGATTTCATAAATTCGATCATCAAAGATTTCGAGAAATTAGAAAACTGATTACTAATACTTACGCCCCCCATAAGGTATTTATACTCTGGATATCTAAGCGTTACATGTACAATTCCCTTCCAAAGTAAAAACAAAGGCATTGGTTTTTGTTGGTAGTCTTTTATGATAAACGCCCGACCCATTTCAATGGTTTGTGCCATCATACTGTACAGTTCGGGCTCAATTCTAAACAAAGTATTAATATAAAATCCATCAATACCCTGTTTGCGATAAATATTTTCACCAAGACCCATTCTATATGCGCCAACCACTACATTTTCTAAATTATCCCATAAAAACATATGATGGTAATAACTATCATATTCGTCTATATCAATAGCATTATTTGTTCCTTCTCCTACCTCCCTAAATGTAATTTCTCTTAATCTGCCAATTTCTCTTAAAATATGTGGAATTTTATAGCTTGGAGCGAAAAAAACTTCAAAATTCTTGCTTTCAAGTAATCTGGAATCATTATCCCTAAGCTTGTTAACTTCCTTCACCATACTCGACGTTGAAACAGGAGGAATTACCTCCTTAGGCTGCTTAGGGATTTTTAATGAAGGTGTTTTTATCAAAGGTGTATCTACTACAAAAGGATTAGCGAGCATATAGGTCTTCTTACGTATGAAAGTATGAAAATCATCGATATTATTATATTCCTCTTGATCCTTTACCGGTATGACCTTACCTACTCTAACTTTTATAACCCTACTCTTTTGCGTCAATAATTCTGAAGGTAATTTGGCAGTACGTAGGGTGTCGTTAATTTTTGAAAGAAAATAGAAAAGCCTGCTGTTTTTGGCATGAAAGTAAATAGGAATAACGGGTACTTTGGCCTTATATATAAGTTTAATCGCTCCTTCTTCCCATGGTTTGTCAACGATAAGTTTTCCATCTTTATAGGTCGACACTTCCCCGGCAGGAAAAATCCCTAATGGGTAACCTTCTTTTAAATGTAATAATGCATTTTTTATTCCGGTTACACTTGATTTTTCATCCTTTCTGTCTTCAAAAGGATTTACAGGCATTACATAAGGTTTTAAAGGTTCAATCCTATGCAGCAAGAAATTAGCTACAATTTTATAATCAGGCCTTATCTCTGCTAATAATTTTAATAATAATATACCATCAATTCCACCAAGCGGATGATTCGAAACACTAATAAAAGCTCCCTCTTTAGGAATGCGTTTTAGATCTTCTTCGGGAACCTCGAAATCAATCTGTACTTCATCTAAAATAGCATTTAAAAAATTTATATCCGACTTATCTTTATGCTTGTCGTAGATTCTATTAAGCTTGGAAATACGCAGTATTTTTAGCAATATCCATCCTATAAAAGTACCTAAGATACCGTACTTTTCCAGATTGATAACCTTGGCAATTTCTTTCGCTGATACTAAGCCCATGTTGGATTTCTAGATAACTTCCAAAGATAGAAAATTTATTGAATTACTATTTGCACAGTTTCTCTTGTTAGTTGTTTTAATAATACCTTTTTATTAAGTTCGATCTTTTTTATGGCCTCTTCATTAAAATGTCTAATTGTTAATAAAGTAACCTCCTTATAAAACTCTAAATTGAATTTAATTTTTAATGCTTCTAAAAGTTCGGTAAAATTTTGATATTTATCTTCCATACAAACAGAGAAGCTAATCGCAGAATTTTGAATTAGGCTTACTTTCATTTTATACTTATGGAGATAATCAAAAATCTCACTTATATTCTGTTCAACTATAAAAGAAAAATCTAGAGACGATATGGATAGTAGGATCTGATCTTTTTTTACAATAAAACAAGGCGTTTCAGGTATAATTTTCGTACCTCTGGTAACTACCGTTCCTTTATTTTCGGGGTTCACAAATGATTTTACAAATAAAGGAATTTCTTTTTTTTGTAAAGGTTGTAAGGTTTTAGGATGGATAACTGAGGCACCATAAAAAGCCAATTCAATAGCTTCGGTATATGATATTTGTTGTAATAGTTGTACGTCTTTAAAATATCTGGGGTCGCCGCTTAATACGCCTTCAACATCTTTCCAAATAGTTAAACTTTCTGCATTTAAACAGTATGCAAAGATCCCGGCCGAATAATCGGAACCTTCCCTACCTAAGGTAGTTGTACTCGCTTGTTCGTCTCTAGCAATAAACCCTTGGGTTACATATAATTTATTAGGTTCTATATGAGTTGTGATATTCTTTTCTGTCTTCTTCCAATCTACCCTCGCGTCTCTATACTCATTATTCGTTATGATAAAATCCCTAACATCAATCCAGGTGTTATTAATGCCCACACCGTTTAAAAACCGACTCACAATTTTAGTTGATAAGAGCTCAGCGCTACTTACAATTTGATCATAAACGTAATTATAATCCCTGGATTCGCAATTTTTCATGAAATCGGTCATTTCTAAAAAAATCGATTCCATTTCTAAAAATATAGTATGACCTTTACTAGTGAATAATTGAGTGGCAATGTTAAAATGAAACGCTTTCACATTATCTATTAAAGAAGCTAATTCCTTTTTCTTGTAAAAAAAAGCATCCGATATTTTTTCAAAAGCATTGGTCATTTTTCCCATTGCAGATACAACAATAAGAATATCATTGTATCCCGTGCCTTGAATTAAATGAGCCATATTTCTAACACCTTCTGAATCTTTTATAGAAGCTCCTCCAAATTTGAATATTTTCATTTATTAG
>CBDUPN010000049.1:0-13918 GCA_965369125.1 uncultured Aureibaculum sp.
ATTTTTAAAATCTAACAATTCTAATTGTTTACCATCAAAAACGGCATAGGTAAAATATGAGATCCAATCGCCGGTATTGATATAAGTACTGTTTTTAGAAAGCTCAATCATTAAAGGTAAATGCCTGTGACCGAACAAAAAATAATCGTAATGTTTATCAGCTAATTTTTGTTTGCAATATTGTACCAGCCATTCTTTTTCCTCTCCCAAAAATACTACATCCTCTTCACCGGAGATCAGCTTGTTTTTTGTTGATAGGTATTGTGCCAAAGGAACGCCAATATCTGGGTGCAACCATCTGTACAGCCATTTGGAAAAACGATTTGTAAAAACTTTTTTCATACGTTTATAGCCCTTATCTCCGGGGCCTAAACCATCGCCGTGCCCTATCAAAAAAGTTTTAGAACCAATGGTGTATTCTTTCGCTTTACGATAAACAGGGATATTGAGTTCTTTTTCAAAATAATCATGCATCCAAAGATCATGGTTACCCACAAAAAAATAAACCGGAATGCCACTATCGCGAATCTCAGCCAATTTACCCAATACCCTCACAAATCCTTTTGGGATCACCTTTTTATATTCGAACCAAAAATCAAATAGATCGCCTAATAAAAAAATGGCTTCGGCATCTTGTTTAATTATATCTAACCAGGCAACAAACTTTTTTTCACGCTCTAAGCTTTTTTCATGATTTGGGATACCCAAATGCTGGTCTGAAGCGAAGTAAACTTTTTTGTTTTTAGGTAGGGCTATTTTCATAATTTTTACATGGCGGTTACACCGGATGAGATCTCAATACTATTGCTGATCGCTAGCGAACCATTCTGCATATGAATTCTGGGTTTCGTATAATTTTAAGGAATGTAATGTAACCGATTTTGGTAAACGTTTGCTAATTCTATCGGCAAAATCTATGATCATTAACTCACTTGTTGGTTGATAACCCACTAAAATTACTTTTGGAGAATGGGGCCTTATTTTTTCGGCCAATTCAACGTGTGGCGAATTTTTATTAAGAACAGTGGCATGGTCGAAAACATCCACAATTTCAGTTTTTACGATTTGCTTTAGATCACCAAAGTCTATGACCATTCCGTTTTTTACATGCTTGGCATCATCAATAGGTTTACCAATTACGGTAACATATAACTGATAACTGTGCCCATGAATATTCTTACACTTCCCGTCATAACCATACAAGGCATGGGCAGTTTCGAAATCGAAATGTTTTGTAATTCTGATATTATTCATAAACAGGCAAAGTTAATTAAATAACTTTTAAAGCTTTCCCAACCTTGGTGAATGCCGCAATTGCTTTATCAATATGTTCTTTTGTATGGGCAGCAGAAAGCTGTACCCTTATCCGTGCTTTTCCTTTTGGAACCACCGGAAAAAAGAACCCAATAACATAAATACCTTCTTCTAACAAAGCATTTGCCATTTCTTGAGATAGTTTAGCGTCATATAACATTACGGGCACAATGGCTGCATC
Source organism: uncultured Aureibaculum sp. (assembly GCA_965369125.1). Classification (GTDB taxonomy): domain Bacteria; phylum Bacteroidota; class Bacteroidia; order Flavobacteriales; family Flavobacteriaceae; genus Aureibaculum. The sequence continues at coordinate 1,496 of CBDUPN010000049.1, forward strand.
GGCACCAACAAGGTCAAATCCCGCAGCTTCCATACCCTTTCTAAAATAGTTAGTATTCCACTCCAGTCTATCTCTTAACGAAGTATCATTTTCCAGCAAGTCAAAAACTTTTAAAGAGGCTCCAACGATGGCTGGGGCCAATGAATTTGAAAATAAATAGGGGCGCGAACGCTGGCGTAATATCTCTACAATTTCTTTTTTGGCGGTAGTGTAACCTCCCATAGCTCCCCCTAAGGCCTTCCCTAAAGTTCCTGTAACAATATCGACACGTTTCAAGACATTTTTTAATTCCAATGTTCCTCTACCTGTTTTACCAATAAATCCGGCAGCGTGGCATTCATCTACCATAACCATGGCCTCGTATTTATCGGCCAGGTCACAAATATGATCGAGATTCGCCACTATACCATCCATTGAAAAAACACCATCGGTTACGATGATCTTAAACCTGGAACCGTCTTCATAAGCTTCAATTAACCGCGCTTCGAGCTCTTCCATGTCGTTATTCTCATATCTATAGCGTTTAGCCTTACACAATCTTACACCATCTATAATAGAGGCGTGATTTAAAGAATCGGAAATTATAGCATCTTCACTCGTTAATAAGGGTTCAAAAACACCACCATTGGCATCAAAAGCCGCCGCATAAAGAATGGTATCTTCAAAGCCATAAAAATCTGCGATCTTTTTCTCCAGTTGCTTGTGAATATCCTGAGTTCCACAAATAAAACGAACAGAAGACATGCCATAACCATGAGTATCCATGGTATCTTTTGCGGCTTGAATAACTTCGGGGTGATTTGACAATCCTAAATAGTTATTGGCGCAAAAATTGATCACTTCTTGACCTGTAGAAATTTTTATTACCGCATCTTGTGATGAAGTAATAATACGCTCGGTTTTGTATAAACCGGCCTCTCTGATATTCTCTAATTCTTTTTGTAAATGTTGTTTTATATCGCCGTACATCTCTTAAAATGTTGTTGGTTAATTCATAATATTCTATACAAAAGTAATTGAATTCTTATAGATGAAGTTAGTTAAAGACAATATTTATTGTTTATGAACCACTTGTTTTTATTTTGTTAAATTATCTTTGATTTTTAAATTTAAAAAATGTCAAGAGACGAATTGTTAAAAACAAGATGGGAACTATTGAGTCAAAAGATTTCGGCTCAATTTGGAGATGGTGAATTATTAGAATTAGACGCTATAATTTATTTGATTGGAGTTCAGGAACTCGGACAAGGTTATCGTGAATTTAAAAAAGATGAAAAGATAAATTTAATGCATATTGCCATTTGCCGATTGTTGGAGCCCCTTGGCTATTATGAATTTGACTTTTTTGACGAAGATGGTTGGCCTCATTACAAAATAAAAGAAGAAATACCATTCTTAAAACCGGGAGAACAAACAGTACTTATGAAAGAATCTATTGTTCAGTATTTTATCGAAAAAGGCTTGATCAGCTAAATAACTTCAAAGAATTTTCCCGGAAGAGGTTTTACGGCACTTTTTAATTCTAAATTTAGCAGCAGGGATGCTGTTTTGTAAATGGGTAAATTGCAGTGTAAGGCAATCATGTCAAGCTGTTGTTTCCCTTCTTTTAATAAATAATTATATAATGCCGTTTCCTGATCTGTAAGTTCAACAAACAATTGCTTTTGAATACTTGTGCTAGTTTCGAGATCTTTTTCCCAGTTTAAAATATAAGCCAAGTCTTTGGCTGTTGTCAATACCGCTGCTTTGTTCGTTTTAATTAGTTGATTGCAACCTTTACTATAAATATCAGTAATTCTACCAGGAACAGCAAAAACATCCCGGTTATAGGAATTAGCAATATCTGCAGTGATTAAAGAACCTCCTTTTTCTGCAGATTCAATAACAACTGTGGCTTGCGATAAACCTGCAACGATCCTGTTTCTTTTAACGAAGTTTTCTCGATCTGGGTTGGTTTTTGACCAAAAATCTGTGATCAAACCGCCATTTTTCTGAATTAGTTCCGCAGGTTTTTTATGTACAAAAGGATACACTTTGTCTAAGCCATGTGCTAAAACAGCTATCGTTTGAAGATTGTATTTTAAGGCTAATTGGTGGGCATAGATATCAACGCCATAAGCCAGACCACTTATAATGGTTGGATTATATTCCTTTAAACCATCAATAAGTTCTTCCAGAACAGATTTACCATAACTGGTCATTTGTCTTGTACCAACAATACTTATTGTTTTTTGATCTTTAAGATTTATTTTTCCTTTTTGGAAGAATAAAATGGGAGCATCAAAACAATGATTTAAATAATTAGGATAATGATCATCTTTGAAGTATACTGTTTCAATGTTATGAGCATGAATGAATTCGATTTCCTCATCTACTCGCTCAAACAGAGCGTTGTCCTGTAGCGCTCGAACTACAGTTTCGCCTATGCCTGGAATTTTTAACAGAGCGCTCTTTTTTTCCGAAAAAACATTACTTGCACTGCCGCATTGAGCGATCAATTTTTTTGCAATTACATCTCCAATGCCTTCGGCATTTATCAATGCTAAAACGTATCTTAATTCCTGACTTTGCAAAGCTAATTTTAAAAAGATTTCAATATACAAAGTTTTGTTAAAAAAAAACACCGTACTGCCCCGTTTTACTTAAAGATTTTTTTACTTTTGTTTTAATGAAGCTCTCCAACTATATAAGTGATTTATTGTACCGTTATGAGTGTGTTATAGTTCCCGATTTTGGAGGGTTTGTAACTAATAATAAATCGGCTATAATTAGCCAGTATTCAAAGATATTTTATCCGCCTCATAAATTAATTACCTATAACGGGCATCTTAGAAATAATGATGGTTTATTGGCAAACTACATCGCAGCTGTTGATAAAGTCCCATTTGACTGCGCCATGAATTTTATAAAGTTTGAAGTTGATGAATGGAGAAAAGAATTAAGAAAAAATGACCTCGTACTTGAAAAGATAGGTAAGTTTATTTTGGATAAAAATGATGCGATCATTTTTGAGCCTCAGACCGAAATAAATTATTTAACAACAGCCTTTGGTCTTTCTTCATTTGTATCTCCAGAAATAAAAAGAGAAACTTATATAAAACAGGTTGAAAAATTAGAAGAAAAAGCTCCGATATTGATTTCGGATCGAAAAAAATCAGCCCCTGATTATTTAAAATATGCGGCTATTTTTGTTATTGGATTGTCAATTATAGGGTTTGGGGGAAATGCACTATACAAAGATTACAAGAATAAACAACAAATGGTTGCAGCTAAAAAGCAACAAGATGAAGTTGAGACGAAGATTGAAAAAGCTACTTTTATTATATCAGACATCTTACCCTCCCTCAATCTTAACGTTTCTTTAGAGAAAAAATCTTATCACGTAATTGGAGGTGCATTTAGATATCCAGAGAATGCCACACGTTTGGTTAAAAACTTACAAGCAAAAGGATATAATGCCAGAATTTTAGGAATTAATCAATGGGGATTAACTCAGGTTGCCTTTGATAGTTATGATAGCAGGGAAGAGGCAATTCAACATCTTTATAAAATTCGAAAAAATGAATCTAAAGAGGCTTGGTTACTCATTCAAGATCTATAGAGTCAACTTTTCTCATTTTACCTAATAGTTTTCCTGACGGCATTTCTTTATCTTTTTGAGAGCAGTAATATACTTTTTTAGGTAATTCAAATATCATTCTTAGCATTATGAAAGCAAAAACCCCGAAAGAATCTTTAACAATTTTAACCGATCTGGTTTTACCTGGAGAAACCAATCCATTATCGAATTTATTTGGAGGGGAATTATTGGCGAGAATGGACAGGGCTTGCAGCATTGCTGCCAGAAGACATTCTAAACGCATTGTGGTAACGGCTTCTGTTAATCATGTTGCGTTTAACAAAGCGGTCCCTGTAGGTAGCGTGATTATAGTTGAAGCCAAAGTGTCAAGAGCTTTTAATTCTTCCATGGAAGTTTATGTTGATGTATGGACGGAGGATAGGGAAAACGGACAAAAATCGAAGGTGAATGAAGGCATTTATACTTTTGTAGCTGTAGACAGAACGGGGTCACCTGTAAAAGTACCAGCTATTACGCCAGAAACGAAGCTTGAACAAGAACGTTATGATGGTGCCTTAAGAAGAAAGCAATTAAGTTTGATATTATCAGGTAAAATGAAACCTAAGGAAGCCCTAGAGCTGAAAGCATTATTCGAATAAGAATTATAACATTTTACCGATCCAGGGTTCTGGATTTTGAATTTTGGTTTGTTTGAATAAGCTAAAAGCTAAAATCGTTTTACCAGTAGTAGCATCGGTATGAATCGTTCCAATTTCTTGTTTAGTACTTATGTTTTCTCCCTTTTTAACCAAAACATCATCCAAATTTTTATACGCTGAAATATAATTTCCGTGTTGTACCAAAACAATTTTTTTCCTGCCGGGCTGCAGTTGAATAGATAAAACTTTTCCGTTGAAAACGGCTCTTGCTTTGGCTTTTTGTTCTGTTGCCACTTGAATACCATTACTTTGTATTGTAATGCCACTTAAGGTTGGGTGTGGCTGAGTACCATATTTTCTCACGATAATTCCTTTTTCTGTAGGCCATGGCAGTTTACCCTTATTAGCAATAAAGGTGGTTTCTAATTTTTTTGCCTCGGGAGTTAAATTAAATCCAGAAGTGGTGTTACCCCCTTTTTTGTTAGAATTAGCTATAGCTTCGGTAATTAATCGCTGTATTTTTTTATCCAACTTACGATCTTCTTCCTGTATTCTTTTGATCTGGGAGATATATTGTTTTTCCTTTAATTTTACTTTAGTAACCAATTGTTCCTGGGAGAATTTTTCCTTCTGAACACTATCTTGTTCTCTTAAGTTTAATGCGATTAACAATTGTTTTTCGTCTTCTTTAATTCGTAATGAATCTGTCAGTGCTAATAAATTGACAGTTGTGGCCTTTATCTCTTCTCCCTGTAATTTTCGGTATGTAGTGTACTGTTTAAGGTATTGTAAACGTTTGTAGGCCTGTAAAAAACTATCGGCAGACAACAAGAACATTAATCTGCTTTGTTTGTTTCTGCTTTTATAAGATTTGACAACCATTTCCGCATAATCTTTTTTAAGTACATCAAGTTTTTTTTCAAGCGCGGCTAATTCTTTTTCATTTTTTTTGATCTCTTGAGATAGTTTTTCTGCTTCTTGGTTGATTGTTTTGATAAGGTTTGAACGTACATTTATGATCTTATTAATATCATCAAGTTCAGAAAGTAACGCTTCTGCTTCTTTTTTAGATTTAAAAAGAAGCGTTTGGGTTTCTTTAATTTCCTTCTGAAGCTCAATTCTTTTATTTTCTAATTGCTTTCTGGTTTGGGCATTAGAAGACAATGAAATTAAAACTGAAATCAATATAAATATAAAAACGCGTAATTTCATAAACACAAAACTATTTCTTTTTATTTAAATTACATTTATTAAACATATTAATATTGCTTACTTTAATTTTATTCGTTTATAGTTATTAGGAATAGAAAATGGAAAACTAACCGGATTATTGAATACAACCGATCTGAAATTGACATCAATGACGGACGTATTTTTTGTGTCGGTAGCTTCAATGTGAATTTCCTTCGGGAAAACAACACCTTGAACCTTATTATAATCGTTATAACCTATAACCAATTTTTTGTTATTGTCTTTTTGATTAATTTCTTGACTGTTGATCTTAAAGTTATCAGGATTAATTAAAAACATGATATTAAAAAGATCGGCTTCTTTTTTGGGTTTCAGAAGATATTTATTTTGATGTAATCCAATATTAAACTTTTCATTTTTTAGATTTAAAATAGCCTGGCCAATCAATAAATTCTGCACTTTATCAAAATCAAGTTCCGTACCTAACCAATTACTCAATAAGGTAAAATCACCATCAAAATATGTTCTGTTAATTTTTTCATAGTAACTCACTCTTTGTGGCGTAATTAAAGCTTTACCAATTGGAAACCCAAGCTTATAAATACTTATCCAAATCGCCTCATCTTTTTTAACACGCAAAGAGGCTGTAACACCTGGTAAATTGCTTTTACCAATATATTTTACTTTTAATTTTGCGCTGATGGTTTCCTTATCGAATGCGTTATCATAATGTTTTGTTATCACATTATTAGCTGTCATACCTTTGTTTATATTTGAACTGCCAATTTTAGCCGACTTGCATCCAAAAACACTTGTTGCAACGAAGAGTATACCGATAATTTTATTCTTCATTTATGATTTTTTTTGACGCAAGGATATCGCCTTATTAAAGTATTTTGAAGCATTTACATTTTGGCTTAACCCTTTATAACTTAAACTCATTTGTTCATAATAATCAGCTTCTAATAAAATATCATCCACTACGTAATCCAGTCCATTTTCTAATATGGCCAACGCTTTTTGATATTGCTTCATCTGATTGAGAGCTCTGGCATTCATTAAATGTACAATTGGTTGTGCCGGGAATAATTCTAGGGCATCGTTACTTAAACTCTCCAATTCCAAATATTGTTTTTTGGCATTTAGTTTTATTAGGATCTGCTTTAAGATATTAAAGGATTTATTTGTTTTGTAAGCATTCTTTAATTCATCAACCGATTGTTCATTAAGGGGCTTGCTTTCTGATTGAGCATTAGAATTTAGTACTTGACCTTCGAATAAAGACTCCTTAAATGGAATTAAATTCGCCGCTAAAGTACCCTGTTTTTCCAGATCAACTAATAATTTTCGGGCATTATCAATTTGATTGTTTTTTATATAAAGGATAACAAGATCTAATTGAGAGTCGGGGTTCTTATCAACTATTTTTTTTTGAATTTCTAATGCATCTTTGAAATTGCTTTGTTTGTTATAAATTTTCTTTAAAAGCAAAAGGATGTGTACATTCTCGGGTTCTTTATCTAATGCCTTTTTTGTATAAGATTCAGCCTCCAAATATCTTTCTAATTCAAAATAATTCTTTCCAAATTCAAAATTTACAGCTATTTCATCAGGAATTATATTTTGACAATTTTCTAATGCTACAATGGCCTTATCAAAATTTCCAATGGCCTTTTGCTGTAAAGCCTCAAAGAAAAATTTTTGAAAGTTCAGATCATTCTGTTCATTTTGTAATTCTTCTATGTTTTTTTGTGCTATATAAGCATTGGCTAACGAGTCCTGCTGAGCATATCCATATATAGACACGCTAAGGAAAAATAAAATAATAAACTGATTAACCCTTTTCAACATTTCTACTAACTAAGTATAGAGTAATCCCCAATACTAATTGAGGTAAAATCACCATTATAAACTACGTTATTACCAATCATCGAATTGGCCAATTTCGCATTTTTAATATTGGTATTGGTCTGAATCAATGAATCTTTAATTTTCGAATTTTCTACTACACAATTTGTGCCAAGTGAGACATTGGGGCCAATAATGGTATTTATTAATTTTACGTTATCACCAATATAGCAGGGTTGAATAATTTCAGAATTTTCCAAAATCACATTATCTGAGACCATGTTCTTACCTTCTTCATACGCGAATTGTAACAATCGGCTATTGGTTTCTACAGTTATTTCTTTGTTTCCGCAATCCATCCATTCATCAACTTGACCAGGAACAAATTTCATTCCTTTTTGTTTCATGTTTTCCAGCGCATTGGTAAGCTGAAATTCTCCTTTCTCTGTTATATTATTATCCAGTAAATACTGAATCTCATCCCTTAAGATCTCCCCTTTTTTAAAATAATAGATACCGATAATAGCCAGGTCTGAAACAAAAGTTTGTGGTTTTTCAACAAAATCCGTAATCACACCATCTTTTGTTTTAACCACCCCATAAGCATTTGGATTATCAACCTTTTTAACCCATATCGCCCCATCTGCTTTCGAATCAAGCGTAAAGTCAGCTTTAAAGAGTGTATCAGCAAATGCCACTACGCATGGTCCTTGAAGAGATTCTTTAGCACATTGAATAGCATGCGCGGTACCTAATGCCTCTTTTTGAATAGTAACAACGCCTTTAGCACCTAAATTCTTTGCAATATCTAATAATTTCTTATTGGTATTTGCCGGAAATGTAGGTCCTATGACAAAGGCAATTTCATCAATTTTCTGATTTAATACTTTTGCAATATCTTCTACCAACCTTTGAACTATTGGTTTCCCTGCTATTAAAGTTAGGGGTTTTGGAATAGTTAAAGTATGTGGTCTAAGGCGCGAACCTATTCCCGCCATAGGGACAATAATTTTCATATAATTTTATTATTTTTTATAAAACGCAAATATAGTTAAAATTGTAAGAGGCTATAAGGTTATGGCTTTTCTATAAATGCCCCATCTTTAACGGTGTAATGGAATTTAATATTGTTGTTTTTACAAGTTTTTTGCCACAATGAAACGTAGCTTTTGTAATTGGAGGCATCTGCTATAATTATTTTAGGATCTACTTCTGTAATAAGTCTATCTAAATTAATTTTTGGCGATGAAGTTAAAAGTATCATATCCGGCTTGTTTTTTTTGATTAAATATACACCCAGGCTATCAACCACTAATATTTTCTTTTTGCCTAATGCATATACATTTTTGAGTTTATTTTCAGCGGATAGAATATCCGTATTTGAGCCAATAAGATATGATTTTATACTGCTATCCTCATTAAGATCAAGATTTTCATGCGTATGATCTATAGAGACCTGTTGACCGGTTCGTTGAATTAAAACAGATTGACGGCTTTTATTCAATATTATAAATTCATCAATGGCGCTGCTCTTATATATTTCTATCAGGATATTTGTTTGTAAGAGAATCAGGGCAAATAAAGTTATTATTAAATAATTTGGTTTCTTGATTTCAAACCATTTGAAAAATGATACGATAAAAAGATAAGTGAAAACTAATGAGATAATACTGAACGAAATATTTTGAAACAAAAATGATTCCTGTTGTGCAATCCAGCCAACCGTTTGGTTTAATAATAAAATAATTTTTTCATAAAACAATGCTAGGAAGGGAGGCAATATTTTTAGGCTGGCAAGTAAAATTATTAGAATACCAACACCCAATATCATTCCTAAAAAGGGAATGATAATTAAATTCGACATAAAAAATAAACCGGGAAATTGATGAAAATAATATAAGCTTAATGGTAAAACACCCAATTGCGCGGCCGTTGAAACGGTTAAAAGTTGCCAGGAATAATCGACTAGTTTTAATTTAGGTTTCCATATTTTATATAACAATGGCTGTAGCCAAACAATAAAGAAAACAGCCAGATAACTCATTTGAAACCCAACCTCAAAAAGATAATAGGGATTGATTAGCAATAAAATGAATATAGAAATTATTAAAGTTTTATAAGTGTTGATAGTATTCTTCGAAGTTAAAGCTATCGCAACTGCTGTAAACATGGTTACAGCTCTTACGACAGAAGGAGATAATCCGGCGACAAATGCAAAAAACCATAAAAATAAAACGACAAATACTAATTTAATCTCTGATCCTTTTTTTAATATTTCTAATGGTTTTAGTAAAAAGTTTAGCAATAGCATTATAATACCTATATGCAACCCGGATACCGCTAAAATATGAACAGCACCAGCTTTTTGAAAATTTTGCATAACTTCTTCAGAAATATCCTGTCGTTGTCCCAATAACAAGGCGTTTATAATGGCAAGTTCTTCTCCTTTAAATCCATTTTCAATAAGCGCTTTATTAACCTGTTCTCTTATTGTAAAAGCCCATCTTTTAAACGACTTCCTATTGTTTTTTAAATATAAGTACTTATTATTATTGATTGAAATCTGATGGTGGATTTGCTGTTTTTTCAAATAGTTTTTATAGTTGAATTGATACGGATTTAAGGGATCTTGAATAGTGTCGAATTTTTGTGTAAGCACTATTTGGTCACCTACCTTAAATCGCTCTTTGAGGCTGTCTTTAAAAACATTTAGCTTAATTTTTCCATACACTTTCTTGGAATTTAGTTGAATCACCTTCGCATTATAATTGTCGTAATACAAATTTGGTTTTAAAACATCATCTATCTCAATAATTGACTTATAGTTGTCAGATAAAAAGTGGGAATAATGATTTTTCTTTAAAAGGTCATTTTTAAAAGTTATTGCAGCTATTCCTATTAAAATAAAAATGAGAAAAGTAAAAAACGTAAAATAATAGTTGTTGGAGATAGATTTTCGGAAAATCAAAAAAATAATGACCAAAATCATACAGCCAATCAGTAATGCCATTCCTACCAAATTAGGATTTGTAGGAAAGAAAAACCCTATTAAAATTCCAATAATTAGAAATAAAACAAGCTGTAACGGTATGTATTTCAGAGTTTTCAGAGTTTTAGAATGAAAAAGTGAAAATATAAATTACCGTTTATTGTATGAAACGAACCATTTGTTAAGAAAAAAACCTATTATGTTTATTTTGTAATTTTTGAATGCAACACTTAGTTAAATTTGATGTTAGTAATAAACAAGTATATCTAAAAAAATTGCCTATACACCAAAAATTACTATTAAAAGAAAAATAAATTTAGAGTTATTTAATTAAAGACCTCAAACGCTTCTCATGACGTTTGGGGTTTTTTTCTTTTAACAATGCAATATAAATAATTTCACGAACTTCGCAATCCTCAGAAAGTTTATTTTTAAGTGCATTCTAAACCTAAGGTTACATTCAAACAAATAAATAAGTTAGCATTGCCGGCGCTTATAGCGGGTATTGCTGAACCATTGTTATCTATAACAGATACTGCTATAGTTGGTAATATGGATATTAATGCAACTGAAGCTTTGGCTGCGGTCGGTATCGCCGGATCTTTTTTATCAGCTTTATTCTGGATCTTAGCTCAAACACGCTCAGCAATTTCAGCAATTATAGCGCAATATTTAGGTGCCGACAGGCTAGATGAAATTAAAACATTGCCTTCGCAGATCATTGTTATTAATATTGTATTGAGCTTTTTATTATACGTAACAACCCTATTCTTTATTGAAGGTATTTTTAAGCTTTATAATGCAGAAGGTCTTATTTTTAATTATGCCGTTGAATATTATAAAATAAGGGCCATCGGCTTACCACTAACACTTTTTGTTTTTTCTGTTTTTGGAGTTTTTAGGGGATTGCAAAACACATATTGGCCCATGGTCATCAGTATTGTTGGAGCAAGCATAAATATTGTTTTAGACTATATACTTGTTTTTGGTATTGAAGGATTAATTCCGGCATATCATATTCAAGGAGCTGCCTATGCAAGTGTCATTGCCCAGCTAATAATGGCAATGATGGCATTATTTTTAATGCTAAAAAAAACACCTTTTTCTTTAAGGTTTACATTACCGTTTAACAGGGAAATAAAAAGATTGTTAATGCTAAGCCTCAATTTATTTATCAGAGCTTTTGCATTAAATATAGCACTGTATTTTGCCAATGCTTATGCCACAAAATATGGCAACAATTACATTGCTGCACAAACCATAGCCTTTCAGATATGGCTGTTTTTTGCCTTTTTTATAGATGGTTACGCGAGTGTAGGCAATATCGTATCGGGGAGGTTGCTCGGGGAAAAGGATTATAAAAACCTGTGGAATTTGAGTCTCGACCTGAGTAAATATGCTATGGTAATCGCGCTGGTTTTAATGACGGTATGTTTTATTTTTTATAAACCTATAGGAAATATATTTTCTGATGAAGGGACTGTATTAACTGCATTTTATGATATTTTCTGGATCGTATTATTAATGCAGCCATTAAATGCTATTGCTTTTGTTTTTGATGGTTTATTTAAAGGGCTAGCGGAAGCTGTAATTTTAAGAAATACCTTATTGGTGGCTACCTTTTTGGGATTTATTCCGGTTTTATTAATTGGAGATTATTTTGGCTTCAAACTCTATGCTGTTTGGATAGCCTTTACCGTTTGGATGTTTTTGAGAATGATAATTTTAGTGATCATATTTAGAAAAAAATATCTAACTGCCGACTTATACGTTAGCAATTAGATATTTCTTTTTATTAAAGCGGTTTTTCTAACCTTAGATTATTTAAGATGTTGCTTTTTAGCAAATTCGTCTATTACTTGTTGTAAGTTAGGGTCACCAATTTCTTGTAGGTCATAATAAACGCGTGTTTTAGGTTTGTCGATTTTAATAATTCTACTTAAATCAATTGGAGTTCCAATTATTACAGAATCACAATCTGTGCTATTGATAGTAACTTCCAGATCTTTTAATTGCTTTTTACTATATCCCATCGCAGGTAATAAAGTGCCAATATTCGGGTAGATTTTAAATGTTTCACTTAATTTGCCAACCGTAAAAGGTCTCGGATCAACCAATTCTGAGGCCCCGTATTTCTTTGCAGCCACAGTTCCTGCGCCAATTTTCATTCCGCCATG
>CBDUPN010000050.1:0-13918 GCA_965369125.1 uncultured Aureibaculum sp.
AATAAGTGTTTCTTCCTTTATTATTCTTTATTTCCTCGGGAAGATTGCTTTGTGATCCTAATCGTAATTCATCGATAAAATTAATACCACTTAGCCAATTACCGTGGGTATCCAGATTGCCTTGAATATCATCCTGGCGCCCTACAAAATTCCACATAAAATACCTGCCATACATATAACCAAACTGATATTGGAACATAAATTTTAAATTCTCTCCAAAAGTTGGCCTGCGTTTACTTTTTTGTGGAATGCCTGCAATGGCCTTATAATTTGCCACTACACTTGGGCTGGGGTCTACCATTCTTGGAATAAAACCTTTATGCTTATTGGTATAGTTTGGCAATGCATCTTTGTAATTATTTACTATTACATATTTGCCTAATTTTAAGTCTTTTTCATATTTGGGTTTGTCATCCCTATACGGGTCATTCGGATCTTGCTCACGGGTTTCAGAATAATAAGAGTCATAAAAAATACTAGCATCGCCGTATTGTTCTCTGTTATAATAAGCTAATAACTCCCTTGCACTTGAAGGGTTGTTTTCATTTATAGTTGTATTCGCATTAGCTCTGATAGGTAACATAAGCCAAGATGAGAACCCGATCATTATGAATAATAAACATAAAATAATAAGATTCGTGTGAACTAATTTTTTGTTTCGTGTATATCTTATTGCGAAATAAAAAGCTGCAATTAAAATGATGCCGGCTATGATACTCCCAGAATTAAAAGGCAAGCCCACTGAGTTCACAAAGAAAAGTTCTGAAGCACTAAAAAACGATAGTGTATATGGGAATAAGAATTTGAATACAAATGCCAAAACTAATACTGCCAAAACGTTGGCAATAATGAATTTTTTTGAATTGATATTTTTATACCTCTTATAGAAATATATAAATACGATCGATGGAATTACTAATAAAGACAAAATATGCACACCAAAAGATAGACCCACAACAAAGGAGATCAATAACAGCCATTTATGACCTCTGGGTGAATCCATTTCATTTCCCCAATGAAGTCCTAACCAAAAAAGAAGCGCCATCAAAAAAGATGACATCGCATAAACTTCACCTTCTACAGCACTAAACCAAAAACTATCAGAAAATGTAAAGGCCAGGGCACCAACCAACCCACTACCCAGAATTGCTATCGATTTGCCCGAAGTTAATTCTTTAGATTTACCCACGATTTTTTCTGCGAGCATGGTAATCGTCCAAAATAAAAAGAGAATCGTAAAAGCACTTGCCAAAGCAGACATGAAATTAACCATTTTGGCTATTTGAGTAACGTCACTGGTAAACATGGCAAAAAATGCACCAAGCATTTGAAATAAAGGAGCTCCTGGAGGATGCCCGACTTCTAATTTTACAGCAGTTGAAATATATTCTCCACAATCCCAATAACTAACCGTTGGTTCTAAAGTAAGCGTATATGTTATTAAGGCAATTACAAAAGTGGCCCATCCCAATATTGAATTCCACTTTTTATAGTTGATATTATTCATTGGTAATCTATTAAGTATGGCGAAATTACTAAATAAAAATCGATTAATTTTGAGCTACAGAAGGCAATGTGTTAGAATACAAGTTAAAAATATGTAAAAGTTGAATTTAATTTTCTCTAAAAAATTTGTAGGATTAAAACTTTGCTTTAAATTTGCAGCCGTTATTGGCCCATGGTGTAATGGTAACACTCCGGTTTTTGGTGCCGTCATTCAAGGTTCGAGTCCTTGTGGGCCAACAAAAAAGTTCTCAAATTATTGAGGGCTTTTTTTATGTCGACTCTCGAACTACAAGGTCTGTTTGAATAACTTTTGTTTTAAATTCCTGTTTTCCATCATTATTTAATCGCGCAATTAACATATTCACGGCACTTTTACCAATTTCTAATGCACTCTGTGAAACAGTTGTTAAACTAGGAAATGATAACCTGGAAATTTTATCATCAGAAAAACCTATAACAGCAATGTCTTTTGGAACAGCCCAGCCCAGCGAGTTCGCCATTTTTAAGGCTGTTACTGCCGATACATTATCAGTTGCAAAAATTCCGTCAAGGTCTTGGTGATTATCAAATAATGAGGTTATTGCTTTATGATATTCGGTTTTGCTGTTAATCTTAATTACCAATTCTTTGTTTTTGTAATTTGCATTATCTTTTAGAGCTTTTCTGTAGCCATCTCTTCTTAATTTACCAATGTTTAAATCATTGATCGTACTTAATAATGCTATTTTTTTACGTCCTTGATTTAACAAATAAGAAGTAGCATCATAAGCAGCATCAAAATCATTAATGATCACTTTATCACATTCAATTTTATCTGTGACCCTGTCGAACATAACAATGGGATACCCCTGTTTGATGATACTTTTAAAATGGCTATTTTGTTGTTTCAGTTGCGTTTCTTTCGCAATAGAAAGTATAAATCCATCAACACTTCCATCGCTTAATAATTGTAAGCTATCTGCCTCTTTTTGATATTGATTACCAGAAAGGCAAATTATGATATGATAACCATGTTTATTTGCTTCTTCTTCAATACCGAGCAATACTTTAGAAAAGAAATAATTTAAAATATTTGGAATGATTACACCTATGGTTTTGGTCTTGCTGCTTTTTAAACTCAGGGCCATTCGGTTTGGCCTATAGTTGTATTTTTTTGCCAAAGCCTTGACCCGGGCTATGGTTTTCTCATTAATTTCATAACTATCTTTCAATGCCTTAGAAACTGTAGAAATTGACAAACCAAGTTCGTCAGCTAGTAGTTTTAAAGTTATATTTTTTTGCATTTAAATAGATGTAAAATATGATCAACATTCAAAAATAATCAATTAAATGCATTTCTGATGCATTAAGAAGAATCTCAACCCTATTTAAATACTGAAGAATTAAATTTTAAAGGTTATTACAGGTCTTAGGGCATGGTTGGCTAAATCTTTACTGATACTTTCACTGAATAGTTGTGATAAACCGCTTCTGCCATGTGTATTAATGGCAATTACATCTGCATTAATTTTTTTACCAAAATTTAAAATTCCTTCTTCAATATTAGTATCATTATAAACATTAAGCGTAGGATTTTTAATTTTTAATCCAGAGATAAAACGCTTAAGTTTCTTTTTTGTGACTCTTGTTGGCTCAAAATTACGAATCGAAATAATGTGAAGTAAATGAACATTTGCATCGAAGATCCGGGCAAATTTTAAAACGTTTTTAAAAGATTCTCTACTTTCATTACTTAGGTCGGTCGCAAAAAGTAGGTCTTTAATTTCGAAATCTTTCACTTCCTGTTTTATAACCAAAACCGGAATATTAGATTGTCTAACTACTTTTTCGGTATTAGATCCAACCAAAAGTTCTTTTAAACCTGTTGCTCCCTGTGATCCCATTACGATCAGGTCTACCTTGTTTTTCTTACTTTCTTCAATTACCCCTTCAAAAGCTTTATGAAACTTTACTAACTCAGTTACTTTTACTCCTTCAAAAAATGGTGACGTAATAAACTTTTGAATTTTTCTATGAATCGCCTTCATATAAAAAAGGGTTTGTGCACCACCTCTTAAAGTACTGGCTTCTGCTGGGTCAATAGTATCTGAAGGCAGATCCAACATGTGTAATAAAATAATTTCACTTTTTGTTTTTCTGGCTATAGCAGCGGCAACTAAACACGCATTTTTAGCTTGCTTAGAGAAGTCAATTGGGACTAAGATTTTTTTCATAAGTATTTTAGAATGTTTTCGGTTTCCCGAAAAAACTGTATGAAGATAACTATTTTATAAATAAAGTATTTAAATTTTGAAAGTTATTACTGGGCGCAGCGCATGATTAGCCAACTCTTTACTTATACTTTCACTAAAAAGTTGGGATAAGCCGCTCCGGCCGTGGGTATTAATAGCAATAAGGTCAGCGTTGATTTCTTTACCGAAATTTAATATTCCCTCTTCTATAGTTGTGTCATTGTAGATATTCAACGTGTAATTCTTAAAGTTAAAATCAGACATAAAGTTATTTAACTTAATGTTTGTGACTTTAGTAGATTCAAAATTATGGACCGTATTTATAAATAACAGATGAACTTTTGCTTTAAAAATATTTGCAAAATCCAACACATTTTTGAAAGACTTTTTACTTTTAGCCGTAAAATCTGAAGCAAAGATCATGTCCTTAATATCGAAGTTTTTTATATCTTGTTTAATAACAAGAACAGGAATATTAGAATGCCTTACTACTTTTTCGGTGTTAGAACCAACGAGCATTTCTTTTAAACCTGTCGAGCCTTGTGAACCCATTACAATAAGGTCGACCTTATTCTTTTTACTTTCTTCAATTACACCATCAAAGGCTTTATGAAAACGAACGGTTTCATTAACTTTAATTCCTTTAAAAAAAGGTAATTTTTTAAATTTTTCAAAACGTTTGTGAATCCCCTTCATAAAAAACACGGTTTGTGGACCTTCATATAGATTGCTCATTTCTACCGGGTCTACAGTACTAGATGGTAAATCTAACATATGTAAGAGGTAAATTTCACTCTTTGTTTTTTTCGCGATTTTAGCTGCTACTTTAGCGGCATATTGGGCTTCCTTAGAAAAATCGATGGGAACTAATATTTTTTTCATTTTTTCTTTTTTTTTATTCGAATTACATAAAGATATGAATTTATAACGATAAAAAACTATGATTCTTGTCATTGTGAAATATAGTTTGTATATTTGCCCCGCAAAATATAGGTGTTAAGAAATGGGAGGGGACGTAAAAGTCCCCTCTTTTTATACAGATGATCGAGAATAAAATTGTAGAAAAACTGGTTGATGAGGCCCTTAAAGAAAATCAAGAATTATTCTTGATAGATCTAAAGATTTTGCCTGATAATAAAATTACGGTTATTGTAGATGGTGATAATGGGGTAACAATTAAAGAATGCATACGGATAAGTAGGCATATTGAACATAATATAGACCGGGAAGAACACGATTTTGCATTAGAAGTTACATCGCCGGGATTATCAGAGGCGCTGATAAATAAAAGACAATACAAAAAAAATTTGGGTAGAACTTTGAAGATCAAAACAGCATTAGAAAATTTTGAAGGAAAGCTCACCCGGGTCGATGATAGAGAGATCGAAATAGAATGGAAAGTTCGAGAACCTAAACCTATAGGAAAAGGTAAGGTTACAGTCTTAAAAAAACAAACCTTACCATTCGAAATTATAAAACAAACAAAAGTGAAATTAAATTTTTAATTTGAGAGAATGGAAAACATCGCATTAATAGAGTCTTTTTCTGAGTTTAAAGATGACAAGAGTATTGATAGGGTAACCCTTATGGCAATACTGGAAGATGTGTTTAGAGCAGCATTGAAAAGAAAATATGGATCTGATGATAATTTTGACATTATTATAAATCCAGATAAAGGAGATTTAGAAATTTGGAGAAATAGAGTAGTTGTAAATGACGGAGAAGTAGAAGATCCTAATGAAGAGATATCATTATCGGAGGCACGAAAAATTGAACCCGATTTTGAAGTAGGTGAGGACGTTTCTGAAGAAGTTAAACTAGAAGATTTGGGTCGAAGGGCTATATTGGCACTTCGTCAAAATTTAATTTCGAAAATACATGAGCACGATAACACCAATGTATTTAAACAATTTAAAGATCTCGAAGGTGAAATATATAGTGCCGAAGTGCATCATATTAGACATAATGCAGTGATCTTATTGGATGATGAAGGAAATGAAATCGTATTACCCAAAAGTGAGCAGATAAAATCTGATTATTTTAGAAAAGGAGAATCTGTTAGAGGTATTATTAAGTTAGTAGAATTGAGAGGAAACAAACCAACAATTATTATGTCGAGAACGGCACCAGAATTTTTGGTTAAATTATTTGAACAAGAAATACCTGAAGTCTTTGACGGATTAATAACGATCGAACGCGTAGCAAGAATACCAGGTGAGAAAGCAAAAGTGGCAGTCGATTCTTACGACGACAGAATAGACCCTGTTGGCGCTTGTGTTGGGATGAAGGGATCGAGAATTCATGGGATCGTTCGTGAATTAGGTAACGAAAACATTGATGTGATCAATTTCACAAAAAACGACAAGATTTTTATTGCAAGAGCCCTGAGTCCTGCTAAAGTAGTTTCTATTGAGATTAAAGAGGCGGCCGAAGGTGAAAAACCAAGAGTTGATGTATTCTTAAAGCCAGAAGAGGTTTCAAAGGCCATCGGTAAAGGTGGAGTTAATATTAGATTAGCGAGTCAGTTAACCGGTTATGAACTTGATGTTCAACGGGAAGGTATAGGTGATGATGATGTAGAGTTAACTGAATTTTCTGATGAGATCGAAGGATGGATCATTGCAGAATTGAAAAATATTGGTTTAGATACAGCTAGAAGCGTCATTGATCTAGATGTTAGCGATTTGGTTAAAAGAACAGATCTTGAAGAGGAAACCATCATCGAAGTTCAACGCATATTAAGAGAAGAATTTGAAGATTAATTTCTTCACGTAAGAAAGTTAAATTAAATAATTGTATGGCTGATACAAAAACATTGAGGCTTAATAAGGTTTTAAGGGAATTAAACATTTCATTAGATAGGGCTGTAGAGCATCTTTCAAAAAAAGGATTTGAGATAGAGCACAGGCCAACTACCAAAATTTCTAATGAAATTTATAATGTCCTTTTAGATGAATTTCAGACCGATAAAAGTAAAAAAGTAGCTTCAAAAGAAGTTGGTGAAGAAAAGCGTAAGGAAAAGGAAGCCTTGCGAATTGCTCAGGAACAAGAATTAGAGAAAAAGCGTTTAGAACAGGAGGCGAAAAGAGAAATATATAAAACCGATTCTGAAAAGCTGGCCGGGCTAAAACAAGTGGGGAAAATAGATATCGGCGCAAAAAAACCTGTAAAAAAGGAAGCGAAGCCACCAGTAGAAGCCGAAAAGGAGGTTGCTAAAGAAGAAAAAATTGAGGTAAAAAAAGAGACTATTAAAACACCAATAGCAGAGCCTAAGGAAAAAATTGAAGTAGCGGAAGAAATAAATGAAGAACCTGAAAAAATTACAACCAAATACAAAAAACTTTCAGGGCCAAAACAAGTTGGCGAAAAAATAGATTTAAAACAATTCGAAAAACCTAAGAAAAAGGCGGAAGCGAAAAGTGATAAAAAAACCGACGGTAAAGAGTCTGATTCGAAAGGCAGCGACCGTAAAAAAAGAAAACGAATACATAAACCATATTCGGGTGGAGCCGCCGGCCAAAGAGGTGCTGGATTTAAATCTTCTGATAAAGGAAGGGGTAGAAAGCATGTTGTAAAAGCAGAACCTTCTGAAGAAGATGTTCAAAAGCAGATAAGAGAAACTTTAGAAAAATTACAGGGTAAATCGAGCAAGTCTAAAGGTGCAAAATATCGTCGTGAAAAGAGAGATATGCACCGTCAGCAAAGTGAAAAAGACCTCGAACAACAAGAAGCAGAAAGTAAAATATTAAAAGCTACAGAATTTGTTACTGCTAGCGAGTTGGCTACAATGATGGATGTCTCTGTAACCCAAATTATTTCAGCTTGTATGTCGTTGGGAATGATGGTAACCATGAATCAGCGCCTAGATGCAGAAACGCTAACTATAGTAGCTGAAGAATTTGGCTATGAGGTGGAGTTTGTTAGTGCCGAAGTGGAAGAGGCAGTTGAAGAAGATATTGATAAGGAAGAAGATCTTAAGCCTAGAGCTCCGATCGTTACAGTTATGGGGCATGTTGACCATGGTAAGACTTCATTACTGGATTATATTCGAAATACGAACGTAATAGGTGGTGAATCAGGTGGTATAACTCAACATATTGGTGCTTATGGAGTAACCTTGTCAAACGGTCAGAAAATAGCCTTTTTAGATACACCAGGCCACGAAGCATTTACTGCGATGCGTGCACGTGGTGCTCAAATTACAGATATAGTAATTGTTGTGATTGCCGCTGATGACTCTATAATGCCACAAACAAAAGAGGCCATTAGCCATGCGCAAGCAGCCGGAGTTCCTATAGTCTTTGCAATTAATAAAATTGATAAGCCCGATGCAAACCCCGAAAAGGTGAAGGAGGAATTAGCTCAGATGAACTTGTTGGTTGAAGATTGGGGTGGTAAAGTACAATCACATGACATCTCTGCCAAAACGGGTCAAGGAGTTGATGAGTTATTAGAAAAGGTATTGTTGGAAGCTGAAATGCTTGATCTTAAAGCCAACCCAAATAAGAATGCTATTGGAACCGTCGTGGAAGCTTTTCTCGATAAAGGTAAAGGATATGTCTCAACCATTTTGGTTGAAGGAGGTACATTAAAAATTGGCGACTACCTATTGGCTGGTACACATAGCGGAAAGGTAAAAGCCATGCAAGATGAAAGGGGTAAGAATGTAAAAGAAGCAGGCCCTTCTACTCCGGTTTCTATTTTAGGTTTAGACGGAGCGCCTCAAGCGGGAGATAAGTTCAGGGTGTTTGATGATGAACGCGAAGCAAAACAAATTGCAACAAAGAGGGATCAATTACAACGTGAGCAGTCAGTTAGAACGCAGCGACATATTACACTTGATGAAATTGGACGTAGGATTGCCTTAGGAGACTTTAAAGAGCTAAACATTATCCTTAAAGGTGATGTTGATGGATCAGTTGAAGCTTTGACCGATTCATTACAGAAATTATCTACAGAAGAAATACAGGTGAATATCATTCATAAGGGTGTTGGGGCTATTACCGAGTCTGACGTCTTATTAGCTTCTGCATCCGATGCTATAGTAATAGGGTTTAATGTTAGGCCTTCAGTTAGTGCTCGTAATTTAGCAGAAAAAGAAGAAATAGATATCAGAAATTACTCAATTATATATGATGTAATTAATGATATTAAAGACGCCATGGAAGGTATGCTTTCTCCTGAAATGAAAGAGGAAATAACAGGAAATGCTGAGATCAGGGAGACTTATAAAATCTCTAAAGTTGGTACCATTGCAGGTTGTATGGTAACTGATGGAAAAATATTCAGAAACTCTAAAATTAGAATTATTCGAGATGGGGTTGTGGTATTTTCTGGCGAATTGGCTTCTTTAAAACGATTTAAAGATGATGCTAAAGAAGTAGCAAAAGGTTATGATTGTGGAATCCAGATTAAGAATTATAATGATATTCAAGAATTGGATATAATTGAAGCATATAAAGAAGTAGCCGTTAAGAAGAAATTAAAATAATCTCTTATTAAATATTAAAAAAGCCGCGACCCCGCGGCTTTTTTTGTTTTGTATAACCAGTGAAATCTTACTTAATCAACAGATTATTTGATCTGTCAATGTCAGCCATTAGCTGCGCTGGGTCTATTTCTACTGATTTAACCGTTTTATTTATTGAAATTTTGTAATCGGGTTCTACCCAAGACCAATCTTTTAAAACTTTGGCCTCGGTTGGTTTATGTCCAAGCATCATCCTTAAAGGGATATTAAAATTTTCTAAGGTTCCATCGATATAAGTAACTGTTACATCTATAGGCATTGGCATATCACCTATATTTTCCAATATTATTTCTTTATCGTTAACCGTTTTTACAGCGTAATCAATAGTGTTAGTCGATTGGGTCCATTCATTTAAATACCAATCAAGTTGTAATCCTGAGACTTTTTCTGCGGTTCGTTTAAAATCATTTGGTGTTGGATGTTTGAATTTAAAATCCTTAAAATATTTCTTTATAGTCTTTTTTAAATTTTCTTCTCCAATAATATAACCTAATTGTGAAACGAAAACCGCACCTTTATTATAAGCAGAATAGGCAAAATTATATTTATATCTATCAGCATAAGTTGATTGCGGTTGTTCTAATCCTGATTTTGCAAGTGTAAAATAACTGTTATAGGCGCCTGCGAACGGATTTTTACCTTTTTTATTTAAAATTTCATGAACAGCGAGCTCACCTATATAATCGGTAAATCCTTCATCCATCCATTCGTGTTTTGCCTCATTATTGGCCAATAAAAATTGAAACCAGGAATGGGCTAATTCGTGGGCAGTGGTACCTACAAGACTACCAAAACTTCTCTCACCTGTAATAAGCGTACACATCCCATATTCCATACCGCCATCACCTCCTTGTAATATAGAGTACTGCTTGTAAGGATATGGCCCTACATGCTTATTAAAAAAGGAAAGAAGTTCTGCTGTTAAGGGTTGTAATTTTTTCCAGTTATCTATGATATTCGGATTGTTTTTATATAGAAAATGAAGCTTAACATCGTTTTCACCTATTATTATATCATGATTATAATCGGGATCTGCCGCCCATGTAAAATCATGAACATTAGGTGCCTTAAAGTGCCAGGTCAATTTCTTTCCCTTTGGACGATTAATTTTACCGGTTTCATATCCATAACCAATTTCGTTAGGGTTTTGCAGATAACCTGTTCCACCGAGAATATAATCTTTGTCTATAGTTATTTTTACATCGTAATCTCCCCAAACACTATAAAATTCTCTGCCTATATAAGAATTCGCATGCCAGCCTTCAAAATCGTATTCTGCTAATTTAGGATACCACTGTGCCATGGAAAGTGCTACACCTTCCTGGCTATTTCTACCCGATCTTCTTACCATTTGTGGAACTTGGCCTAAAAAAGTCATATCGAAAACGGTTTGCTCACCTGGTCTGATAGGCTTGTTTAAGGTTACCTTTAATATTGTACCGAATGTTTCGTATTTTAACTCTTTACCATCCTGTTTCAAAGTTTTCACATTGATAAAACCAATTTCATCCGGTTTTAATTTGGCGATTTTACTTTCTAGAATAGGTTTATATTCAGTGCCAATATTATTAACCATTCTTCTATCTGGATCCAAAATATTTTGAACTCTGATATCCATTTCACTTCCCGGTTGGAATGCGTTAAAAAATAAATGATAGAAAACTTTATGGAGCGTGTCTGGTGAATTGTTAGTATAAACAATTTTCTGAATCCCGTTATATTGGTAATTTTCAACATTCATGTCTATTGACATGGTATAATCTACATGTTGCTGCCAATAATGGTTTGTTTGTGAATGCAATAAGGAAAATGTGCAGCACAAAATTGCAATAAATAGGTATATTTTTATATGTTTCATTCTGTGTTATACATTGGATATAGCAATTTTAATACCAGAAAAGGCAAGTCCTATATGCAGAACTTGCCTTTTTATCGTGTGTGCTGGTTTATAATTTTAGAGACATTTTTTCTGCCATTAATAAGGCATTGTAAGCATTTAAAATCTTGCCGGAAACAGATAATTCATTAAAATGAATTTTATCTTCGCTACTACCCGGTTTAATTACTTCCTTGTTAAATTCGATACCGGAATTCATAATGATGTTTTTCACTTGAACTGCACTTAAATTTGGATAATAAGAACGAACTAAAGCGGCTACTCCGGCCACTTCAGGAGCAGCCATGGAAGTACCTTGAATTGATTCATAACTGTTTTTAGGGAAGGTTGAATAGATCTCTAACCCCGGTGCAAAAATATCAACGTTAACCTTACCATAATTTGAAAAAGAGGCTACTAAATTTTCATCAAAATGACGGGTCATAGCTCCAACTGTAATAACATTATCGGCAAATTCATTTAATTTATCTTTCGAATCGTTTGGATAATTATCTTCAGTATCAAAGTCACTACTGTCATTTCCAGCAGCATGCACTAGTAAAACATCTTTATCTGCTGCATATTTAATGGCATCGTATACCCATTCTGCATTGGGCGAGTATCCCTTGCCAAAACTCATATTTATAACTTTGGCACCATTATCAACAGCATAGCGAATTGCTAGTGCGATATCTTTATCGTATTCGTCTCCATCTGGTACTGCCCTTATCGCCATAATTTTCACATTATTTGCAACACCATTCATGCCTATACCGTTATTCCGTTTAGCAGCAATTATTCCAGAGACATGTGTGCCATGGCTTTCATCATCTTTCGAACCAATAACATATCCATTCCCATAATTGGTATCTGTAATATCATAAGGATCGTCTCCTGCAACTCTCCCGCTGAAATCAATTTTATATTGGGAATTTAACTGATTGCTATAATGAGATTCAATTTCCTTGGCATTATCTACGATAGCATCCAATTCTTCATAAACAACACTAATTTGCTCGCCGGCATCTAAAACTTTCATGATCACCATCTTGCCATATAAAAGCTTCTGGTCGTCAAAATTCAGAGAATTTACATTTTCTAAAGTAACTGGTTTATCCGATAATAATTTTCTTATGGTGTCATTTGCCTTTATAAGCATATGTTTGATATCAGAATACTGGCTTATTATATTATTCGCTTTTGTTACCTGATTTTGTGCATTTGCCCTTTTATCATTAATAATTTTTGTCAATTTTTCAAAAAGCTCGAAGTCAGACTTGTCAGCATCTGAAATTGAATCTGCCGTTTTACCTTCAAAACGGGGCATCCATTTTTTTACAATTCTGGTCATTTCTAATTGTTCTGGATTTGCCTGTCCTTTTTCTCCTCCTAAGAAATTCCATCCATATATATCATCTGGATAACCATTATTATCATCGTCTTTTCCGTTTCCTGCAATTTCATTTTTATTAAGCCAAATGACATCCTTAAGATCTTCATGTTCAATATCGATACCTGAATCAATTACTCCAACCACAACTGTTTTTCCTTGTTTATTTTTTACAAAATCATAAGCTTTAGCAAGACTCATACCTGGAATTGAATCTGTAAACAAATCCATATGTGGCCAACTCTTAATATCAGCTTCACTCATTTCACCTTGCTTGGCGATAATGTTATCCGTAGCACTAATTATGGTTATTTCTTTGGTACTTTGAGCATTATACGTCGTTGCAGTTTGTGTAGAACTACAACTGGCGAGTATCATCGAAGCAATGATCGTAAAAGAAATTAATTTTAATATTTTCATGTTTATAATTTTATTTATTAAATACTTCATTAAACGAATAGGTTTGATCTAATCGAACTCCTTTTTCGGTATGTTTAACGGTGCATAAATCATTAAAAGGATCATGTTCCAGAAATAAGATAAAATTCTTATCTGCGGCTAAATTCAAAAACTGTTGTTTCTCATTCATCGTTAAAAGTGGTCTTGTATCGTATCCCATAACATAAGGTAGTGGAATGTGACTCGATGTTGGTATCAAATCCGCTGCAAAAACCAATGTCTTATTTTTATAAGTAATATGTGGTATCATTTGTTTATCGGTATGACCATCAACAAATAAGATGCCAAATCCTAATTCTGATCTTTCTAAGAAGTTAGCGTCAGTTACTTCAATAAAATTTAATTGGCCACTTTCCTTAATCGGATGAATATTTTCTGTAAGAAAAGATGCTTTTTCTCTCTGATTGGGTATGGTTGCCCATTTCCAATGGTCGGCATTACTCCAAAATTTAGCATTCTTAAATGCTGTTTCATATCCTGTCTTATCTTTATTGAATTGAATACTACCACCACAATGGTCAAAATGCAGGTGCGTTAAAAAGACGTCAGTAATATCGTCTTTATGAAATCCTAATTTAGCCAAAGAGGAATCGAGAGAATAATCTCCATGCAAATAATAATGACTAAAAAATTTATCAGATTGTTTATTACCAATACCTGTATCGATTAAAATAAGCCTATTACCATCTTCAATAAGCATGCATCGCAAACTCATATCGATTAAATTATTACTGTCTGTAGGATTGGTTTTTTGCCAGATAACTTTTGGTACCACGCCAAACATTGCACCACCGTCAAGCTTAAAATTACCGGTTTCTAAAGGATAAATTTTCATTGAATATAAAAAGTCTACAAATATCCAGAAAATAAGACAAATAATTGTTAAATAAATTAAAAAAAACCTCCTGAAAGGGGAGGTTTTTTTG
>CBDUPN010000051.1:0-13795 GCA_965369125.1 uncultured Aureibaculum sp.
TGTAATTTATATGCTCCTCGCCTTTTGGATATCGCGCAGTGCTACAGAACAAGAGTTACTTACCAATTACTATGTGATGGTCGATAAAGCTTACTTCGGGCCGCTCATTATTGCCGGTATTTTGGGAGCTACTTTCTCTTCGGCATTAGCATCTATTGTGGGCTCATCGCGCATTTTATTTGCCATGGGAGAACATAAGGTACTGCCCTACTCTAATATAATTGCTGGTACAAGTATTAATGGTCAACCGAGAAACGCTATGATTGTTACCGGAGTCTTAATTTTCTTCACCTTATTGCTGCGTAATTTGAACGCTGTCGCACCTTTGGTAACGCTCTTTTTTCTCATTACCTATGCAATGATCAATATCGTGGTTATTATAGAACAGCGTTTGGGACTCATTAGTTATCGTCCTGTTTTTAAGATCCATAAATGGGTACCTTGGTTTGGATTGATTTCGTCGATTTTTGCCATGTTTATTATTAACCCTTCGGTTAGTTTGATCTCTATAGCTATTGTGTTAATGGTCTATTGGTATTTATCGCGTCAAAATCTGGAAACGCCATTTGAAGATGTGCGTTCCGGGCTTTTTGTATCTTTTGCAGAGTGGGCAGCTAAACATACCTGGGGCATGAAAAAAATGCAACAGCGTGCCTGGAAAGCAAATCTAATGGTTCCTGTTAGGGATATTAACGGATTAAGAGGCACGTTTGAATTTTTACGGAATATTGCCAAACCAAAAGGGTCTATAAAACTTTTAGGTATTGAACCCTTTACAGAACACAGTAAATTGATAGATCAATTAGAAGATATTTCGGCGTCCTTTAGAACAAAAGGAGTTTTTTCGTCTTCCACGGTAATTCACACCGATCAATTTGCAAATGGTATAAATTATGGTAGTCAGGCATTACAAGGGGCGTTTTTTAGACCTAATATCATGTTCTTAAATTTACAAGATCATGATGATTATGATAAAGAACTCATGCCGGTGATGACTGAATCTATACGTTTAGAAATTGGTATTCTACTCTTTAATCTGCACACTACAGCCTTATTAGGAGAACGAAATATCATAAATGTTTGGGTGAGCGATCGAAAAGGACATTGGGAATTTGGAGGTTTGGATATTGGCAATTTAGACCTTTCTATATTGGTCGCTTATAAACTAAAAATGAACTGGGAAGCGAGAATCCGACTTATAACAGTAGTAGAAAACCCGGAGGAAGAAGACAAAGCGAATGCATTTTTAAAATCCTTAACGCAACTGGCCCGATTACCGGAAACCTTAACCGAAGTTTATGTTGGTAGTTTTGAAAACTTCGTTACAAAGGCACCGGGAGCAGATCTAAATATCTTTGGGATGCAAGACACCTTGCCTTATGATTTCATTAAAGACATGTCGCAAAAGACCAATAGCAGTTGTTTATTTGTTAAAGATTCCGGGCATGAAAGTATATTGGCTTAATTCTTTAGCGCGACCCTGATCAGGGGTCTCGCGGTGCACCTGCCTGCCGAAATAGGTACTGTGTACTTGGCTTGCTTGCGTAATTATGATTTCTTTTCTTCTATTGCATCCGTTTAAAATTATCTTTGCAAGATGCATAAAGAAAACAAACACGCAGAATCCTATCAGTTTGATGCATTGATTCAAGCTCATAGCCCATTGGCCAGCTTTGTTTTTACGAATGCCTATGACCATAAAACCTTAGATTTTTCTGATAGTGAAGCGGTATTTCATCTGAATAAAGCCTTGCTAAAAACATATTATGATATCACCGATTGGCACATCCCAAAGGGCTATCTCTGTCCTCCAATTCCGGGACGCGCCGATTATATCCATCATTTGAAGGATCTACTTTCTGAGCATTCAACGGATACCGTAAAAAAAGGATTGGATGTTGGCGTTGGGGCCAATTGTATTTACCCCATTTTAGGAGCTCAAATTTACAATTGGAACATGGTAGGTTGCGATATTAGCAGTGATTCCGTTCAGGCTGCTAGGCATAACGTGGGTTTAACAGAAGCTCTTGATAAGCGTATAGAGATCAGACATCAGGACGATCATGCCCATATATTTGAAGGTATTATTAAAAACGACGAATACTTCGATTTCACCATGTGTAATCCTCCTTTTCATAGCTCTGAGGCTGAAGCCATAAAGGGCACCGAGCGCAAGCTAAAGAACCTTAACATAGACGGACCTACCGCACTTAACTTTGGTGGACGGGCACATGAATTATGGTGTAATGGTGGTGAAGCCTTATTTATCAAACGCATGATTAAACAAAGTGTGGCTTTTAGATCGCAGGTGGGTTGGTTTACGACATTGGTATCCAAAAAGGAACATTTACCAAAAATTTATAAGCAATTGGATAAGTTGAAGGCAAAGCACAAAACGATTCTCATGGCTCAAGGCAATAAACAAAGCAGGTTTGTGGCTTGGACGTTTTAATAATGGTATTAGATATTCTAAACGTTATTCTTGTTACACTTCTTTTCTTAATACTTCTAGTGGCGGACTTTTTAAAACACTTCTAATATTACTTAAACCGATCAATAACACCAAGAGCGTAATGCCCGGTAGAAACACCAAAAACGGCACCGCAGACGGAATAAAAGGCTCCTTAAATAAAAACACGGCTAATAATTGACTGCTGATTAGTGACAATAAAATGCCCACCAAACTACCTAACATGCCTAAATAGATATATTCCAGCGCTGTAATTTGTAAAATCTGTTTGCTCTTGGCACCTAAGGTTCTTAATAAAACACTTTCTTTTATTCGCTGATATTTACTATTTCTAACAGAGCCAATTAATACAATGATACCGGTTAGTATACTGAAGAATGCCATAAAATTAATGATCCATGATATTTTATCTAGAATATCTTCTATGATGGTGTACACCTGTCGTAGGTCTAGGACCGAAATATTTGGGAATTTCCTTACCAGGTCTCGTTGCAGGTCGGCAGAACTGGCTTCATTAGGCACATAGGTAGTTAGCACACTAAACTGAGGGGCGTTTTCTAAAACACCTAAAGGAAATACCACAGAAAAATTTAACTGCATACGGCCCCAATCTACTTTTCTAATACTGCCAACGGTAGTTTCCATCAACACACCTTGTACATTAAAAATAAGCTTGTCGCCAATTACTAAAGCTGCATCACGGGCAATATTATCTGATATCGAAATGAGAATAGGGGCCCCCTGCCCTATTTCTCCGGTCCAGCTGCCTTCTATAAGTTCTTCTGAGGGTAATAGTTCATCGCGATAAGTAACTCTGAATTCGTGGTTTAAGATCCATTGATTCATCGTTGACGTACTGTCTTTTCTGATATCATTCACCAATTCGTCTTTAATTTGATGTAATCGCATCGTTACAATAGGAATGTTATCTATCACCTCCAGATCTTTTGGAGTTACTGTATTTATTACTGCTTCTTTTTGTGCATTTTGCACATCCATTAAAATGATATTGGCATTATCAGCATTATTTTCAATGGATGTTTTAGCCAGTAGAATATCTTTGGTAAAGTATAAGGTGCTTATTAAAAAAGTACCCAAGCCAATGGCTAAGATCAATACCATGGTTTGATTGTTTGGGCGAAATAAGTTTAACAGACTTTGACGTTTTGTATAGCCCCAATTAGTTGGAAAATATTTTTTTATAGCATTCATAAAAAGGCTGGCAATACCCGCCATAATGGAAAAGGTAATTAAGATACCAACGGTAAATACAAATCCGAATAAGGCATCTTTTAACAACCAGAATGAAAATAAGAACACAAAAAGTAAAATGGCCCCTAAAGTGAGGAGTCTTGCTTTTCTGGGTTTTACCAAATTCTCATCTGTTCCTCTCAACACTTCCAGCGGAGATACATACCAGGTACCTAACAAGGGCAGCAAGGCAAATAGTACAGACATTAAAATACCTAAGGTGATGCCCATGATCAATGGCTGTGCCGTGATGGCAATTTGAACATCAAAGGGTAAAAATCCTTTTAAAATATAAGGAAAGGCATATTGCAATGCAATGCCAATAGCAGCTCCTAAAACACCACCCGTAAATCCGATGCCAATAACTTGTGTTAGGTAAATTAAAAATGTTTGTTTTCTTGTGGCTCCTAAACATTTGAGTACTGCAACATTTTTCAATTTTTCCTTGATATAAATATGCACAGAACTTGCAATGCCTACGCAACCTAATAAGAGCGCAATAAATGCCGCTAAATTCAAGAATTTACTAACATTATCATATCTTCTGCCCAGGCGAGCACTGGTACTGGTATGTGTGTCCAGATCGGCATTTTCGGCATCTAAGACTGGATCTAAATTTTTATCCAATAATTCTAAATCCATGCTTGGCGGCGCTATAAAGAAGTACTGGTATTCTTTTCTGCTTCCTAATTGCAACAATTCTGTATCGTCAATAAAACGAAAAGGAATAAGCACAGTAGGTGCCACTGATGTAGAAAATGCGGTACTGCCCGGAATAGATTTTAGAATTCCGGTTATGGGGAAAGTAAGTTTTCCTAATTTAATAGAATCTCCTGTTTTTATATTGTATTGAAGCATTAAGGTAGCATCAACCAAAGCGCCGCCCAATTCCTGATATGTGGTAGCTGCCTCTGCCGGTTCGGTATCTAAGGTACCGTAAAAAGGAAAATTTCCTTCTATAGCGCGTACTTTCACCAGTTTTGTGCCGTCATTTTTTGGAAATGCCGCCATTGATACGAAATTGACTTCAGAAGCGGCTGCACCTAAAGAATCTATGATCCTTTGCACTTTTTGATTAGGGAGCTGCCTACTGTCGATAATAAAATCTGCACCCATTAAAGCTTTGGACTGATCTTTAATATTTTGCTTTAAATTATCACTAAACAATTGTATGGAAACCACCGCCGCAATACCAAGAATAATAGATGCCATAAAAAGCATTAATCTGGAAATGCTTGCTTTTCCATCTCTCCAGGCCATTTTAAACAGCCATCGTACCGAAGCTTTTGAAGGTAAATTGCCCATTAACCTACCAGTGTTTTTTCATTAGAAGAAATTTTCCCTCCTTTTAATCTCAGTATCTGCTGTGTTCTATTCGCCAGATCTAAATCGTGTGTAATGATGACCAAGGTAGTGCCTGCTTCTTTATTCAGTTGAAACAACAGTTGAATAACCTTTTCACCGGTTTCTTCATCTAAATTCCCCGTAGGTTCATCGGCAAATAAAATACTGGGTTTGTTAGAAAAAGCCCTGGCTAAGGCTACACGTTGCTGCTCACCTCCTGATAATTGAGATGGATAATGATGAAAACGATCTGCCAAACCTACTTTTTGTAATAATTCCATCCCTACCTTGGCGGCATTCCTTTCGCCTTGCAATTCTAAGGGTACAATCACATTTTCTAAAGCCGTAAGTGTAGGTAATAATTGAAAATTCTGAAATATAAATCCAACTTCCTTATTGCGTAATTGGGCCCGTTGATCTTCATCCAGGTTTTCTAAATTTTGGCCACATAATTCTATTGAACCGGCGCTTGGGTAATCTAAACCGGCACATAAACCAAGTAAAGTGGTTTTACCACTGCCCGAAGGGCCTACAATGGAAAAAATACTGCCTTTTTCAACTTCAAAAGAAATATTGGACAATACCGTTAACTCTTTCGAACCACTGGTGTATACTTTCTCAAGTTCATGAATCTTTAATATCTTTGTCATAGTACTCATTTAATAAATATGCTGCCTAAAAATGCAAAAATTGAAAAATAGACAATTGATTTTAAATATTGATCATAGTGTAATGAAGATTTTCTTAAAGTTTTGTTATTTTTCATTTATACTCATCCTACTCTCTTGCAAGTCAGACAGTGCCAAAAAGGAAGAAGTCATTGAAAAAGCACCCGCCGAAACTGAAAAAAAGATTAAGGAAAATACAAAGACGAAGACCATTTTAATTTTTGGGGATAGTTTAACCGCAGGTTATGGACTGGAAGATGTTAATGATGCTTTCCCTGCCCTTATTCAGAATAAAGTAGACTCCCTTTCGTTGAATTATACCATTATTAACTCTGGTGTGAGTGGTGAAACCACTGCGGGTGGGAAAAGCAGAATAGATTGGGTATTGAACCAGCCCATCGATGTTTTTATTTTGGAATTAGGGGCTAATGATGGTTTGCGAGGCATTCCTTTGACAGAAACCCGCCAAAATTTACAAGCTATCATCGATGCGGTATTGGAGAAAAATGCGGATGCTAAAATTATATTAGCCGGAATGCAGCTTCCACCGAATATGGGTCCGGAATATATTACCGAGTTTAAAACTATTTTTCCTGACTTAGCTAAAAAAAATGAGCTCTATTTAATTCCATTTTTATTGAAAGATGTTGGTGGTATAGCCGAATTAAACCAGGATGATGGCATTCACCCCACAGAAGAAGGTCATAAAATATTGGCAAAAAATGTGTGGGAAGTGCTAGAAAAGGTGCTGGACTAAGTAGGAATTCAACCCGGTTGGTTGTTATAATAGTAAATAAGTTATTTTTTAGAGTTAACTATTTTAAGCCGCCCTTGATCCTTAATAAAATTAGGTTACATATGGGGCGGCTTCTTCTATTTCTATTCTTTTTTTCTGGTGAACGGCACAAAAGCTACAGGAATTCGTTTTTTAGTCTTTATTTTTCCGTTTTTCTTAGTAACCAAAATCAGGTTTCGGTGGAATCGTGTTTGATTTACTGGTATGATCATTCTTCCTCCCTCAGCCAACTGATCTAACAATGCAGGTGGAATTTCCGTTACAGCGGCAGTCACAATAATAGCATCAAATGGTGCCTTGTCTGGCCAACCATGATAGCCATCTCCTATCCTGCATATAATGTTTTGATATCCTAATCTGTCTAATCTTTTTTCAGCATCAATACCCAATGGTTCTACTATTTCGATTGTAAAAACCGAATCGACTATTTTGGCGAGTACTGCTGCCTGGTAACCAGAACCTGTGCCAATTTCCAGAACGCGATGTTCAGGTTTAAGTTTGAGTTCTTGGGTCATATAGGCAACAATATAAGGTTGAGAAATGGTTTGGTTATGGCCAATGGCTAAAGGGCCATCTATATACGCATATTTCTTTATGGAAGGCGGTACAAATTCATGCCTTTTAACCTGGCGCATTGCTGCAAGTGTTGCGGCATCATAGATATCTCTGGCTAGCAATTGTGTCTTAACCATATGTTCTCGCTGAGTATTATAATTATCCTGGCCGTTGGAGGTATCAACAAAAAACACGATAAATAATATGGCTGTAATTCTATACATGATGAATAGGATAATATAATTAAACTATTAATTTATTTATCAATAATTAGATATGCAATGATTTTAATCAGTGTAATCTTTGATCTTAAAGTTTGGTATTTTTTAAATCAACACCTAATCTTTCTTGAAATTAGGCCACCTAAAATAGAGCGACTTTTATTTTTTTTAGCCAAAAAAATAGACCACAAGCCATAGCATGCGGTCTATTATTACACTCCAATTAATAAGAGTTTTTTACTATAATTTTTAGGCTATTTCCACATCCCAAGACGTACCCTAAGGCCCGAGCGTACCAAATATGATTCGCCATTATTATCTAAAAATGTTTGCCATGCTTTTTCATTGGCTTTGTTTGCTGCCTCTGAGCGTAACTTACCTGCGCCTCCCATAGCCGATTTAAAGTCTTTAAATCCATTTACTACCCAACGGTTTTCCCTGTTTGGAGAAGCCCCGGCTGTAAAATTCCCCATCATGCTCATCATGCCCGGAGCGATGTTGGCCTTCATATAGGTTTCAAAAGCTTTGTCCCATACGCCGCCATCGTCGGCATGTACGATAAAATACTTTTGTACCGGGTAGTCCTGACTAAGGTCACCTGCATGAAACTGGCGTGTGCCCATACGTGAACTGTAGCCTTCTTTAATATGCTGGTTTAATTGCACCAAAAACAGTTTCCATGTATCACCTCCATTACCGCCATAAAAATTACCCATAGCGTCCAAAGAGCCCGAAAATCCTATGGCGTG
The DNA here is from genome assembly GCA_965369125.1 of uncultured Aureibaculum sp. Classification (GTDB taxonomy): domain Bacteria; phylum Bacteroidota; class Bacteroidia; order Flavobacteriales; family Flavobacteriaceae; genus Aureibaculum. The sequence continues at coordinate 8,055 of CBDUPN010000051.1, forward strand.
GGTAAAGTTGTGTTCATGATCGTTAAAATGGTTTTCATAAAGGGTAACCGTAATTCCCTCAGGTTGGTTGGCAGTAAAGTAATCATTCATTAATTTATAGACCGTTGCTTCGTTCTGTGGTTCTATCACAACATGATAATTTGTCCAGTAACTCTCCTGTGCATTAAGCGTTAAAGCCATGAATACAAGTAAGTAGAAAATTCTTTTTTTCATTGTTTAGTTGATTTTAGTTAATTAAATATGGTTTAGTTAAAAAATGAATTTACTAATTACACTTGGGTTGTTACCTGCTTTTAGGACGAACACCTTTAATAATTGTCCGAACACAATGATTTTTTTACCGAAGTTGTTCTTTAGTTCAAAAAAGCACGTGTGTCATAATTATAGTAATAGCTTTACTCCTATATTTCTGAACTTCTTAAAATGAGCTAGTTGTGCATAAAGCAAATTTCGATTTTTATAACGAAAACACTATTAAGAACGTTATTATAAATCCAAATTAAAAGTTACCTTGGTTCTATTATTTCAACCTTAAAAACACATGGACTCAAATTACAGGAGCATTATAGAAAAAGCATATAAACTCACAAATTCTTTGAAAGATGAAGGTAAATTAGCCACTTATATACCAGAGCTGGCCAATGTAGATCCATCTATGTTTGGTGTGCATATGACCAAAGTCGATGGTACCCATTTTGGCATAGGCGATCATTTAGTAAAATTCTCCATCCAGAGTATCGCCAAAGTTTTATCATTAAGTTTGGCTTATAAAATACTAGGCGAAAAAATTTGGGAACGCATCGACGTTGAACCTTCGGGAACCAAATTCGACTCCCTCCTATTGCTTGAAACCTATAATGGCATCCCTCGAAATCCTTTTGTAAATTCAGGAGCCATAGTAATATGCGACATACTTATCTCTCATTTGGGCAATGCACGTGAAGAATTCCTCGCATTTGTAAGGGATTTGAGTGATCTGCCACAGCTTACCTATTCCGATAAGATCGCAGATTCTGAAAAAGCCCATGGCTACAGAAATACCGCCTTGTGTAATTTTATTAAGTCTTTTGGCAATATTAAAAACGAACCTGCTGAGGTACTCGATTTTTATTTCGATATGTGTTCGCTGGAAATGAATTGCCAACAACTCTCCTATACCTTTGGTTTTTTGGCCAATGGCGGACGTAAGTTGCATGACGGGAAGAAAATAATATCAAAAAGCAAGTGTAAACGGATCAATGCATTGATGCTTACCTGTGGATTCTATGATGAGTCGGGTGAATTTGCCTTTAAGGTTGGTTTACCCGGAAAAAGTGGCGTTGGTGGTGGTATTGTAGCATTATATCCGCATAATTACGCGATAGCTGTTTGGAGTCCGAGGTTAAACCCAAAGGGAAACTCATTTAAAGGTATGAGACTACTTGAGGAAGTCACCACCCACTCTGAGTTAAGCATCTTTTAATTTTAAAATAAATAAAAGTCATAATATTCTTATCTATTGACGTTTAGGCAATAGCAATTGATGTATAAATTTCAATTTATGAATGACTCCCGGCTTAATTACAAAGGGATATACATCCGGTATACCCATCGCTCTGTTGATGCTATTGACAGCAAAGGATAAAGGCATGCAGGTTTGTAGAATAACATCGAAATCTTCTATGGTATAAGGGTCGAATGAAACTTTGGTCTTCATTTCTTTATCATGGCCTTTAGGGCTTACTTTTAAACCAAAAAAATATGCCGTCTCTACCATATCCATAATGTGCAGATAATGGGCCCAGGTTTCTGCCCAATCTTCCCATGGATGTGCGGTGGCATACTTGCTAATAAAAGATTCTTGCCAATTTTCGGGAACGCCTTCTTTATAGTATTGTTTCAAGGCATTGGCATAATTAGGTTGTTCATCACCAAAAATGTTTCTAAACGCTGCTAATACTTGCAGGTCGGACTTTACCAACCGATCCCAGAAATAGTGCCCTACCTCGTGTCTAAGGTGCCCTATTAAGGTGCGGTAAGGCTCTAAAAATTGCTTTCTCATTTGCTCTCTTTGCACAGAATCTGCTTCCCTTAACAGAATGGTAATCACCCCATTGTCATGACCTGTCATAAGATTCGGGTTATATTTTTGTGCTACAAAGTCGAAGCACAATCCGTCATTATTTCTCATTTTACTTGGCAGCATCAAGCCAATTTTTTGAAGCTGGTAGATCAATCGGTGCTTGGCAATTTCGAGGTTTCGCCATTTATCAAAGTTTTCTGCGTCGGAAAGATTTGGTATGGTGCGATTCAATTGACAGGCATGACAATAGTCAGCCTGATCGTTCTTCTCAATGAGCCAATTACAGACATTGTATTCTTTGTTTTTACAATACTTATATTCGATCTGTTCACGATCAGAGATCAATGAATCCCCCATCGGATCAAAGGTAAGCATCTTACGATCACGGTCTCTAAACCCGGAAAGGTGACCGCAATTATCGCAGGTATAGTTTTCAAAAAATATGGATTGATCACAATGACCACATTGAAATATTTTCATCTAATGATAGTTGTTAAGGAGCCCGATTCAAATCAAAAAAACCAGCATACATTAGCGCATACCGGTTTTCGTATTATAATTCAATTCGTATTTATTTTTTAAGGGATTTCATATCGATGACGAAGCGATAATGAACATCACTCTTCAACATACGTTCATAGGCCTTATTAATATCTTGAATGTTAATAACCTCTACGTCTGAGATAATGTTGTGTTTTCCACAGAAATCCAATAATTCTTGTGTTTCGGCGATGCCACCAATCAAAGATCCTGCTACTGACTTACGTCCCATGATCATTGGCACGGTCATTAGCAGAGGGTCTAATGGGCCTAAATACCCTACAACGACTAAGGTTCCGTTAGTGTTTAACGTGCCCACATAAGGATTTAGATCGTGTGCATAAGGAACCGTGTCAAGAATGAGATCAAAGCGTCCCAAAGCTTTTTGCATTTGAGCCTCATCTGTTGAAATAATAACCTCGTCTGCGCCCAATGCTTTAGCATCTTTTATTTTATTTGTTGATCTTGAAAATAAAGTTACATGGGCTCCTAATGCATCGGCTAATTTTATAGCCATATGTCCCAAGCCTCCCAATCCAACGACCGCTACCTTGCTGTCTTTTCCTACCTTCCAGTGCCGTAAAGGTGACCAGGTTGTAATACCTGCACATAATACAGGTGCGATACCTGCCTGATCAAGATTTTCTGGAACCCGAAGCACAAATGCTTCGTCGACAACAATGCTTTCTGAATATCCACCATGGGTATTGGTTTCTAAATGTTTATCATAACCTCCATAAGTACCAACCCATTCCGGACAATATTGCTCTAAGTCATTTTTGCAATTTTTGCAGGTTCTACACGAATCAACCAAACAACCTACAGCAACCAGATCACCTACTTTATACTTACTGACTCCGCCACCTACTTGGATTACTCTACCCACAATTTCATGACCGGGAACCACAGGATATTGTGTCATCCCCCAATCGTTACGTGCAAAGTGTAAATCTGAATGACAAACACCGCAAAATAGAATGTCGATTTCCACGTCCATAGTATTTACTGCCCTTCGATTAATATTTAACTGCCCTAAAGCAGCATCGGCTGCTTCTGTGCCGTATGCTTTGATATTTTTTACATTCATTTTTTCTTGATTTTGAGTTATTATTTTATAATTATCTGATTTGTCGATCACTCAGATATGAGTTTTTATAAGGACGTTAAATGTACAAAAAACCTATTTAAAATAGCGACGAAATATTTATTACATGCAACCTTCTGAGGCAGGCATTAATGAAGCGTATATTTTCACGAATATACATCCATTGCAGTGAAGTATTCATTGAATATATTGATTGGCTGAAATGCAAATTTTATTGGTAGCAGCTTTAAAGCCTCGCCAACACCTCTAATTGTGCCGCACCTTTACCAGAATTGCGGCCACTGTAAATAAAAACGACCTGTTTAATAACACGTCCATAGCCCACTAAATCTAAATTCCTGCTGGAGGCTCCTTTTTTTAATTGACGCTCTATTAAATGACTTTCTGAGGTGTTATCATTATAGATAATGTCGATATTTCGAAGATGCACAGGTGCCTTTAACACTTTTATTTTTAGATGATTATAGGTCTGCTCTATTTCAGTTACCGTCAGAACATCGTGATCTACTCCGGGGCTGACAGTTTGAGTGCCTAATTTGATCCACCCGCCTAGTTCGGGTTTAAAAGGTTGGCTAAATTTATTGCTTAAAAAAGAGGATGATATAATAATAAGGAGAAAAGCCAATAGGCTTAAGATCATCTTATAATTTTTCATAAGAAGCATTGTTGGGTTGGTTGATATAATAAATAAACAACGGTTTGCGGTCTTAAATATTGTTTATCAATTGTTTAGATTAAAATTTTTACAATTAAAGAATACTGCATTTGATACCTGTGAAAACCTTTGCATTGAATGTTTTTATAAAAAGGTTTTAAGCACTGATTATTTGTAGTGAGCAATATCATTTATATAAAAAAAATATTTGTTTAATTTTGTCCGTACCAGGCATAAATATAAAGATGACATGAAGAAATTATTATTAGTTATAGGAATCAGCTTTATGACTGTTTGTGGGATTTTGGCGCAAATAGATATAACATCAGAATCGGCATTAACATATAACGAATGGCATAAGGTTGATACAAAGGATGAATTTGGTGACATAAGTGGTAGCTACGATGTTTTTATTGAATTGGCAGATTGCACCGATGTAAATGAAAAAGATATTAAAATTGTAGCTAGGTTATCAAGAACTGAAGACAACGATCATATGTTAACCTTTTGGTCGGATTTTAAGAAAAATAAACCTTTTGATTTTCCTTATGCATTATTTCCTACGATTAAGGTAAAAAGAGCCGACGGAAATATAGAAACCTACGAAGTTCCCATGATGTCTGAGGGAAAGATCGTTATTTTTCATCATAATCCCTTAGGACAACTTTTAAATAATGGGACCGGAGAGCAAATTAAAATACTTATTAATTTTTCAGACAAAAAGAGCACACTTAAAAAATGCCTAGCTCCCATTTTCACGCACTGATCTGGTAACAATATTATCTTTATAATTCGAATTGGGTATACAATTCAATGCTTGTTACCCTTGATTTTGTTCAGCATTTTTTGTGCATTTTTACCGGTTGCGCCCGTAGGATCCATGGCCAGTGCTTTCTCGTATAATTCCTTGGCCTTTGCATCATCTCCTGATTTTAGATATCCTTCAGCAAGGCTGTCCCAGGTATTTGCCGAATCCGGAAACAATTGGGTAATAAAGGTAAATACGGCAATGGCCTGTTCAATCTGACCTCTGCCTAGTAAATTATATCCAGTGGTATTTAATTCTTTTTCAAAATCAAAGAAAGCATAACGCGGATCTTGAATCATTTTGCTTGTTTCTATACCCAATTTTTCATGTTCGCCTGCCAGAAACAAGTCGGTCATATATTGCATAGGGTTGAGTACAAAATTACTATCGTCGAAAACTAAGGCAGCTTCCAATACCGGATCTTTATTCGTCTTATAATCATCGAAACTCATATCAATGGCCAAATGCGGAGCCAGCCAATCATCGTTCTCCCATTGCGGCTTATCCTGCCACCAGGCAAAAGACAGGTATACGGGGGTTTTGGTATTGGGGAGGATCACTTCGTTATTGT
>CBDUPN010000052.1:0-13691 GCA_965369125.1 uncultured Aureibaculum sp.
CCTTTCCACAATGTAGTAATATAGTTAAAAGCTTTAACCGCAGATGGAATGGCAATCAATAATGTAGTAAATGTAAATACAGATCCTAAGAACGGATTCATACCTGTTACGAACATATGATGCCCCCAAACGATAGTAGACAGAAATGCGATGGCAATGATAGACATTACCATGGCGCGATAGCCAAATATAGGTTTTCGTGAATTTGTTGCTATTACTTCTGAAGTAATACCGAGCGCAGGTAACAATACAATATATACCTCGGGATGTCCTAAGAACCAGAATAAGTGCTCAAATAATATAGGAGACCCTCCTTTGTAATGTAATACCTCTCCTGCAATAAAAATATCCGACAAGTAAAAAGATGTACCAAAACTTCTGTCAAAGATCAATAATAAGGCTGCAGACAATAATACAGGGAACGAAATAACACCAATAATTGCGGTGATAAAGAATGCCCAAATTGTTAATGGCAATCTGGTCATTTTCATGCCCTTGGTTCTTAAATTCAATACTGTTACGATATAATTTAATGCACCCATTAAAGAAGATGCAATAAAAATAGCCATCGATACCAGCCATAAGGTCATTCCTAAACCAGAGCCAGACATGGCTTGTGGTAATGCGCTTAAAGGTGGATAAATGGTCCATCCTGCTGATGCCGGTCCTGTTTCTACAAAAAGAGAAATTACCATGATGACACTAGATAAAAAGAATAGCCAGTATGAGATCATATTCAAAAATCCTGAAGCCATATCCCTTGCACCTATTTGCAATGGAATTAACAGGTTACTAAATGTTCCGCTTAACCCGGCTGTAAGTACAAAAAATACCATAATGGTACCGTGAATAGTAACTAATGATAGATACATGTCGGGGGTCATAACGCCACCTTCACCCGATCTACCTAAAAATGCCTCTATAATGCTAAAAGATTTCTCAGGATAGGCTAATTGCAAGCGAAATAGCATAGACATAAATACTGCAATAACCCCCATAAAAATACCTGTTACCAGATATTGCTTGGAAATCATTTTATGATCTTGGCTAAAGATATACTTCGTTACAAAAGTTTCTTTATGATGATGATCTGACATATTGTAATCTTTTTATTTTAATTATTTAATTGCGCAAATGTTTTCTGACTGGCCAACCATTTATTGAAGTCGGCTTCTTCATCAACTACAATTTTCAACTGCATATTATAATGGCTTGAGCCACAAATTTTATTACATAATAATAAGTAATCAAATTCTACTGTTTCGTCTCCTCTTTCAGTTCTGATCTCATTAATACCTTCAAACTTGGCCACCGTATCATCATTCAATCGCATTTCGGCTGTTGTTACCGTAGGCGTAAACGAAATTTCGGTTACCATACCAGGCACACAGTTCATTTGTGCCCTAAAGTGAGGCATATAGGCCGAATGGAGAACATCTTGAGATCGTAATTTGAAAATTACCGGCCTGCCTTTAGGTAAATGCAATTCTTTTACAAATTTACCTTCACTAACCATTAAAGGAATATCATCTAAAGCATTCTTATCGCTAAAATCAACACCCATGGTATTGGTGCCTTCTATAAAACGCACGTTGGCATAACCAAGCTCATTATCGTTTCCGGCATAGCGGGCTTCCCATTGAAACTGTTTGGCATATAATTCTACCATTAAAGGGTTTTCGGCATCTGATGAATCCATTACCTGATTCCAGGTCCATAATCCATAAAAAATCAATCCGGCAAGCACTACTGCCGGTATAACCGTCCATATAGTTTCTAATTTATGGCTATCAGCAAAAAAGTAGGCCTTTCTACCTTTAATACCTCTGTACTTAAACGTAAAATAAAAGATCAAAAATTGAGTGATAAATTGTACCACCATAATCAAGACCATGGTGATCTTGAATAAAATATCAATGTGTTTACCTTCTTCTGATGCTGATAGTTGTGGTAATAGAACGTCCTTAGCGCCATACATACTGTATACCATTAAGCCATAAATAAAACCCATTAATATGAGCATCAACCAACCGTTGATATTATTCTCTTTTTCTGTAGCTGTTTGATCATCTGCTTTTGTTAAGCCCAATAATTTTACGAATTGCCAACAAGCAACCGCAAGTGCCACAAAAATGATAATAAAAAATAATGCCTTCATTTCTTAAATTTGATATTTTTTAATAATGGAAAATTTCACTTTCCTTTAAAAATGGATTTCCTTTAACTTGTAATGGAGCCTTTGTTAATGAATTGAACACTACATAAATGAACAATCCTAAAAAGAACAATATTGCTCCTATTTCAGGGATCCCAAAATGCCAATTACTTCCCACTGTCCCAGGTGATACTAAAATGAATATATCGAGATAATGACCCGATAAAATTACCAAGCCTGCTAATATAACAAACCAAGGTATTCTTTTATAATCACTGTTCATCAATATTAATATCGGGAATACAAAATTCATAATAAGCATTCCTATAAAAATAGGTTGGTATTCACCAATTAATCTAGGATAGAAATATACTGCTTCTTCGGGAATGTTAGCATACCATTGAAGCATAAACTGTGCATACCATAGGTATGTCCAGAAAATACTAAATGCAAACATATATTTAGCCAGATCGTGAATATGGCTATCATTTACCTCAGGCAAGAAACCTCTGGACCTTAAGTAAATGGTTACGAATGCGATCACCGTAATGGCCGAAACAAACATACTGGCAAAAACATAAAATGAATATAATTGACTAAACCAATGATGATCGATCGACATTAACCAGTCAAATGCCATAAATAATTCTGTAACTAAAAATACTACCAAGAACACTACAGATAAGGTAAAATTCTTTTTAAAAAATTTCAGGTCGGTCGCAGTATCTTCTGCTCGTGAATTCTTAACAATAAAGTATCTAAAACCAATCCAAATCAGTACATAAACTACCGACCTCGCTAAAAATCCAGGTACATTTAACCACCATCCTTTTGTTTCCATGGCATAATCATAATTCGCTGCAGCAGGATCGATACTGGTATACATCCAAGCAAATAGATGATTTCCATGCATGGCAGTATAAACCAAAAATGCAATGATAAGGATAGATCCCGGGACAATATAAGCAGAAACGCCTTCCATAACCCTGAATAATACCGGAGACCATCCTGCACTTGAGGCCCTTTGGATACAATAGTAAACAAAAGCACAAACACTAATCAATAAAAAGAATATCATAGCAATATAAACTGCTGCCCATGGCCTGTTCTGAGCCTGTGTTAAGGCATGTTCTAAATGCGCTTCTTCATCGGCATGTGCATCGTGCGAATCACCGCTAGCTGCATGAGAAACGTCTGCATCCTTACCACCTGAATTTTCACTTTGAACATCGTGTTCGGTAGAAGTTCCATGGTCATCATCGGCATGCGCCATCATTTCTTTTATATCCTCAGTGGTTTTTGGAGCAGAATAAAATCCATAACCAATACCGAGAGCACCAAGTATAATAAGTGCAATCGAAAAGGTTTTTAGTTTACTTGAAAATGTGTACATATTTTTAATTCTTGCTAAGCAATATTATTTTATCAAATCACTTCTTAATTGTTCAACGTAAGCTACTACTTGCCAACGTTCTTTATCGTTTAATTGAGATGAATGAGAACCCATAAGGTTTCTACCATACATTAATACATGATAAATACTTCCTTCTGTTATCTCTCTATCTTTATAGTTGGGTACGCCTAAAAATTTCTCGTTTTTTACAAGATCTCCCTGACCATCGCCTTTTAATCCATGACAAGTTGCACAATAGATACCATATAGATATTTGCCTTGCGCAATGTCAACCTCAGATACTTTCATAATTGAGTCAAGCGGAGCAATCACCTTTATGGGTGATCTCAATGAATCTTTTGCGCTCTGATAGCCAACCTCAGAATCTGGATAGTCATAAGGAATTTTACCTCTGGGTATGGTACCTTTTACCGGTAATTGAGCCGACATCCCATTTTTAAATATGGAATCTGCCGAAAAGGCTTCATAAGGCACGGGTACATACATATCAGTATCACCCATATATTGTACCTGTCGATTTCTTTTATCTGTACAAGATGCAAATACCAGAATAAAGGCTAATACGGTTGTTATTTTAATAAAGCTTTTCATATATCTTAACTAGTGCTTTTCGTTTACAGTAATTTCTATCGCGCCTGTCTTTTTTAATAAGGTGGTGATTTCTTTTTCGTTATCCTCTGCCGCTACTTCCATCAAAAACTTATCATCAGTCGTTCTAGGGTCTGGATTATCTGCCTTTCTAAATGGCCAAAGTTTACTTCGCATATATAAGGTGATTACCATTAAATGTGCTGCAAAAAATACGGTCATCTCAAAAAGGATGGGCACAAATGCCGGCATATTTTCTGCAAAACTAAAACTTGGCTTACCTCCTATATTTTGGGGCCAGTCGTGTATCATAATATAATTTAAGAACCAGAAGGCAAAAGCCAATCCTGTTAAACCATATAAAAATGAGGTAATTGCCATTCTTGTTGGCGCAATACCCATGGCTTTCTCTAAACCATGAACAGGAAAAGGTGTAAAGACCTCTTCTATATGATAATGTGCTTCTCGAACTTCTTTTACAGCTTTCAAAAGAACATCATCGTCATCGTATAATGCACGTATTACTTTAGAACTCATAACTATGATTTAAGTTTTTTAGCCTGACCTGCCCAATCATCTCTTTGTGCCCTTCCGGGGAAAGATCCTGTGATAGCATCTAACAAGTCATATTCTTTATTAGTCATTTTACTTACCTGGTCAAAACTATAAATACCAATTTTATTTAATGTTTTTTCCATTACTGGTCCAATACCCTTCACCTTTTTAAGGTCGTCTGGTTTTTGTTTGGTCTTGTCAAATGTTCCTAAACTTTGCAATAAATCGCTCGTTTTGTCTTCTTTTTTATCAGACTTGCTAGTTTTAGGCTTGGCTTTTGAAACTACTGGTTTTGATTTGGTAACCTTTTTAGCAGCCTCTGGGTTATCCCTTTCTCTTTTAAAATTGTCGCCCGAAGATTTTAAGATCGATTTGATCTCTGCCTGAGCTATAACAGGGAACGTTCTTGCGTATAAAAGAAACAGTACAAAAAAGAATCCTAAGGTTCCGATAAATATTCCAATATCAACAAATGTTGGTGAAAATTGTGTCCAAGTCGAAGGAAGATGCCCTCTACTTAAATTGATCACGATAATATCGAATCGCTCGAACCACATACCTATATTGATGAATATGGCAATAATAAAGGTCCAGATATAATTTGTCCGTATTTTTTTGATCCAAAGTAATTGGGGAATAATGGCATTACAAGTGATCAATGCCCAAAACGCCCACCAATATGGTCCGGTAGCCGCACCCACAGATAAATACACAAAATCTTCATAACTACTTCCTGTATACCATCCAACAAATAATTCTGATAAATAGGCAACGGTAACAATACCACCTGTCACCAGAATAACCTTATTCATGTTTTCAACATGAACACGCGTAATATATGCTTCTAGATTACTTACCTTACGCATTATCAATAGTAGTGTTTGCACCATGGCAAAACCAGAGAATACCGCTCCTGCAACAAAGTAAGGAGGGTAGACCGTACTATGCCATCCGGGAATGACCGAGGTAGCAAAGTCAAAAGATACAATCGTATGTACAGATAATACCAGTGGTGTGGCCAAACCTGCCAATACCAAAGATACTTCTTCAAAGCGCTGCCAGTCTTTCGCTCTACCGGTCCAGCCGAAACTCAATAGGCTATATATTTTCTTTTGAAATGGTTTGGTTGCCCTGTCTCTTATCATGGCAAAATCAGGTAATAAACCTGTATACCAAAATACCAATGAAACCGACAAATAAGTAGAAATTGCAAATACATCCCATAATAATGGTGAGTTAAAATTCACCCATAAGGACCCTAACTGATTTGGAATAGGTAGCACATAAAAACCATCCCAGATTCTACCCATGTGAATTAATGGGAACAAGCCTGCCTGAACAACAGCAAAAATTGTCATCGCTTCCGCAGAACGGTTAATACCCATTCTCCATTTCTGACGGAATAATAATAAAACTGCAGAAATTAAAGTTCCTGCATGACCAATACCTACCCACCATACAAAGTTGGTGATATCCCAGGCCCAGTTTATCTTATTATTTAAACCCCAAACACCAATACCGGTACCTATAGTATATACTATGGCACCTACTCCCCAAAGAAAGGCAATTAATGCAATTGTAAAAGAAATCCACCATAGTTTATTCGCTTTACCTTCTATAGGCGCAGCAACATCAACAGATATGTCGTGGTAACTTTTATTTCCGATTATAATCGGTTCTCTAATAGGCGCTTCGTAATGACCCATAATTTATATTCTATTCTTTGTTATTATTATGCTTCGCTAGTATTTCTTATATCCAATTGATAAACCACATTGGGTTGTGTTCCTACAAAATCTAATAAGTGGAATGACCTATCGTCTTCTCTAACATGGGCCACCTTACTATCTTTATCATTAACATCTCCAAAAACCATAGCTCCTGTACTACATGCATTAACACACGCCGTTTGGAACTCACCATCTTTTACCGGACGGCCTTCTTTTTTAGCGGTTAATATGGTTGCCTGGGTCATCTGTATACACATAGAACATTTTTCCATGACCCCTCTTGAACGAACCACTACATCAGGATTCAGCACCATTCTTCCAAGATCACTATTCATATTATAATCAAACTCATCATTATCAAAATATTTGAACCAGTTGAATCTTCTTACTCTATAAGGACAGTTATTGGCACAATAGCGTGTTCCTACACAACGATTGTATGCCATTTGATTCTGACCTTGACGACCATGAGATGTTGCCGCTACCGGACAAACAGTTTCGCACGGTGCATGATTACAGTGTTGGCACATGACTGGCTGGAAAGTAACATCAGGATCATCCGAGGGTTCTATTTGTGCATTAAAGAAAGTTCCACTTCCATAAATTCCTTCTTCTTTTCCTTTAGCAACAGTCATATCAGAGGAATAATACCTGTCGATACGCAACCAGTGCATATCTCTACTCATCCTTATTTCATCTTTACCAACAACGGGAACATTATTTTCGGCGTGGCATGCAATTACGCAAGCTGCACAACCTATACACGTTGCAAGGTCTATTGATAAATTAAATTTTGTACCTATAGTATCGTCGAATTGTTCCCAAAGATCTACTTTTTCGATACCAACTTGTTGATGATCAAGAGAAACATGAGGTTTGGGATTCCAATCTTCTTTTGGCTTGTTGATAAAATCTTCAAGGGTAGTTTCCCTGATGATCTCATCTCTACCCATTAAGGTATGTTGTAATTGTACACATGCAAACTCATGAATACCTTCTGCTTTTTGAATACTAACCGGTTGATGAATATCAAAATTTTGGTATAATGGATAAGCGTCAACACCTACTTGCATCGCTTCTTTAACCCCTGCTTTTCTACCATAACCCAAGGCCAATCCAACAGCTCCCGGAGCTTGACCGGGTTGGATATAAACAGGTACATTTTCTATGGTTACTCCGTTGACAGTAATATTTACCTTATCACCATTTAACGCTCCGTTAGAAACTGTCCAGTTATTTAATTCTAATGCTTCTGCATCTATTCTGGAGATCAATAAATAATTATCCCAGGATGTTCTTGTAATTGGATCTGGCAATTCTTGTAACCATGGGTTATTTGCCATTTTACCATCTCCCAATCCGACTTTGGTATATAGAGCTAATTCAAGGTCTGATCCTTTAATAGATGAAGTTAATGCAGCTGCTGCTGCCGCTATATCAACATTATTGGCTGTAATTTCATTCGACTCGGATTTTACTGAAATACCATCGTGTAATGCCTGATTCCAGGAGGTACCATTTAATATACTCGTGGTCCAGTTATTTTTTAAATAATCGTAATATGACTGACTGCTTCCTATCCATTTTAACAAAGTATCCTGAAATTGACGTGTATCGAATAAAGGATTTATAGTAGGTTGAATTAATCCGAAATGTCCTTTTTTAATATTAACATCGCCCCAAGATTCTAAATAGTGGTGTGTTGCAGCTATATATTGAGATGCAGCAGCCGTTTCGTCTTCACCGGTTGCAAAGGCTACCGATAGTTTAACATTCTTTAAAGCTTCAACAAATTCAGCACCATTCGGTAATGTGTAAGCAGGATTCGTATTATAAGTAATTACAGCCCCTACTTTACCGGCTTTCATGTTTGAAATTAATTGAGAAACGCTGGCATTACTTCCGCTCCTAATATATTTAGGATTTGCAGCGTCTAATACTTCACTTTGTATTGCATTATTCAAGGCAAGCGCAATTAATTGGGCATTTTTATCTTGAATACCGGTAACTACAACCGCATTTTTACCAGCGGCTTTTATTTCTTTTATAACTTTTACAATGGCAGCGTCTACAGATGTTGGTTTTTGGCTTCCACCCATCAATCCATTATAGATATTCAATAGCACTTGAGATTGCTCTGAGGGTTTCACCATGTAGCGTTTGTCAGCATTACCTCCGGTAAGTGATAAATTAGACTCAAACTGAATGTGTCGCGACATTTTACCATGATCTGGCACACGTCCTTTAGCGTAGCCTACTTCAAACCCACCACCTTGCCAATCGGCTAGAAAATCTGCACCAATTGAAACGATCAAGTCTGCTTTACTGAAATCGTAACCAGGCAATGCTCTTTCACCATACATAGCCTCAAAGGCGTCCAAGGCTGCAGATTCAGAAACCGCATCATAGCTTACCTGCTCTACGTTACCATATAAGGCGGTAAAATCTTGAATTAACTTATCAGTTGTAGGACTCGCATGGGTGCCTGTTAAAAAAACGATAGACTCGCCACTTGCTTTAAGTTCGTTTAATTTAGATATAATTTCCTTATCAAATGTGTTCCAATCCGTTCCTGATCCGTTAATTTTTGGCTCTTTTAAACGGTTGTCATCATATAACGATAAAACAGAGGCCTGAACTCTTGCGTTGGTCGTTCCGTTGGATTTCGCCAATCTATTTTGCTCAATTTTTATTGGACGTCCTTCGCGAACTTTCACCAAAATATTAGCAAAATCAGAACCGTCTGCAATGGAAGTGGCATAATAATCGGCTATACCAGGAGTAACCTCATCCGGTTTAACTACATAAGGGATAGATTTAACTACCGGTCCTTCACAGGCCGCCAGTGAAGCAGCTGCGGTTGTAAATCCAACATATTTTAAAAAGTCTCTACGTGAAGTAGATGAAGATTCTAATGTATCTTTATCTCCAAGAAATTGATCAGTAGGAACGTCTTCAACAAATTCATTTTGTCTTAGCTTTTCAACAATAGAGCTGTTTTCTTTAAGCTCCTCAACACTTTTCCAGTATTTCTTGTTTGATGCCATTGTATATTAAGGTATTACTTCTTTAAATTAATTAATAGTGGCATTTACCACATTCTTTACCACCTAATTGACCCACGGTCACTTTTTCTACACCATATTTGGTCGATAATTCTTCATGGATCTTAGCATAGTACTCATTCTTTTCAACATTAACTTCAGTAGTAATATGGCAATCTAAACACCATCCCATCGTTAACGGCGAAAACTGTGCTACTTCTTCCATCTCTTCAACAGGGCCATGACAAGTTTGACATTGTAATCCGCCTACTGTGACATGCTGAGAATGATTAAAATAAGCGAAATCAGGAAGGTTATGAATTCTAATCCACTCTATCGGTTTTTGTTCATAGCCCTCTATATATGCTAATTTCTCTTTATCCCAACCAATGGCATCATAGATCTTTTGAATTTCCCCATCATAGAAAGCCTTATCGGCCTCAGCCGTTACCGGACCATTATATTCTGATATACTTTTATGGCAATTCATACAAACATTTACTGATGGTATTCCCGAATGCTTACTATGTTTTGCTGTAGAATGACAATATTGACAATCTATTTTATTATCTCCTGAATGGATCTTATGTGAAAAAGCAATAGGCTGTATTGGTTTATAACCTTGATCTACACCTATGCTCATCATGCCTTTATAACCTAAATAACCAGTTCCTAATAATAGGGCAATAGTAGTAACGATCTTTAGGAATTCATTTTTACTTATAAAATAGACCCAGAGTACACCTATCAACATTACAAAAAGAACAATGTATGTCATCCAGGCAGTTGATGGAGGCTTTTTTGCCAATCCATCATCGGCGCCCGCAACGGTAGCTGTTTTTGGTGTTAATATATCCGCATGTGATGTATAGGCAATAATTGCATCGATATCCTCGTCAGACAACTGAGGAAAAGCAGTCATAGGCGAACCATTATATTCATTGAAAATAGCAATCGCATCGGCATCGCCACTTGCCCTTAAAGCAGCATTATCTTTTATCCATAGTTTTAACCAATCGGCATCTCTTCTATCAGCAACATCTCCCAGTGCGGGTCCAATAAGTTTAGCATCCAACTTATGACAAGCTGCACAATTTGCATTAAATATTTTTTTACCGGTAACTACCTGCAAAGAATCAATCCCCAATGATGCGGCAGTTGCAACTCCTGAAGTTGTTGATTCTGATGCTTGAGGCTTATTATCGGTATAAGCGATAATATCATAAATATCCTGATCTGAGAATTGAGGATATGGCGTCATTGGCATACCATTGTACTCTTCAAAAATGGCAATTGCGTCGGCGTCTCCACTTGCCCTGAGAGCATTGTTATCCCTGATCCATGCTAATAACCATTCCTTTGATCTTCGCTCACTAACACCTTCTAAGGCTGGTCCAATTAACTTTTTATCCAATTTATGACAAGCAGCACAATTTGCATTGAATAAATTTTTACCTTTTTCGGCATCGCCTTCCTGGGCCGAAATTAAGGTGGTAAAAAGTAAAATGAAAGTAAGACTTGAAAGTAGTATTCTAAATGCTTTACTGTGTTGAATCACACTTTTCATATTTTAAAGTATATTATCTATCCGGTTTGGTACGATTTTTTCTTTACAAAAAATAAACATAAATAACTATGATATTTTCCGAAAAAGATTTGACAAAAATAGTATTTATATAATAGAAGCAAAATCTAAAAATAATGTTAAATGTAATTTATAATCATTCTAAATAATAGAATATACTTAAAACCTAAAAACAAAATTTTAAATTTGCCCAAACAACAAAAATAAATGAATAAAATATTTTTCTTCTTAGCAACTATTTGTTTTCTGTTTTCAAATCAAGTTTTTTCTCAAAATGAGGGAAAACTAGAAATTCAAAGCAATGAGAAAATCAAAAATATTATCAAAAAAAAGGAGGCTTATAATAGGAATTTAAAAAATATCAAAGGATATAAAATACAGCTCTTTAACGGCAGTGAACAAGGCGCCTACAAAACACGAGATGACTTTTCTACGATGTTTCCCGACATTGAAATAAAGATTCAATTCTTTTCTCCTGAATGGAAAGTAAGGGTTGGCAATTACAAGAACAGATTGGATGCTGACAGGGCACTTTTTGAAATTAAACAGGCCTTCCCCAATGCTATCATACTTCCGGCGATGATAGATATTAATTAATGGTTAAAATATTAATGAAAAATAATGGCAGCATTTTCAAAAAAATGAAAATGCTTTTTTATTTTCATATATCTTTGCTAATATGAATGAAAATCTAAACCCATCTAACGAAAAACTTTCTAATGAGGACTTAGATCTTGAAAAGAAACTACGCCCATTACATTTTTATGATTTCACAGGACAAGAGCAAATTATAGAGAATCTCAAAATATTTGTCGAAGCTGCCAATCAAAGAAATGAAGCCTTAGACCATACATTATTTCATGGGCCTCCCGGATTGGGCAAAACAACGCTCGCTCATATTCTATCCAATGAGTTAAACGCCAATATAAAGGTGACCTCCGGACCTGTGTTAGATAAGCCGGGCGATCTTGCCGGTTTACTCACCAATTTAAACGAACGCGATGTTCTATTTATTGATGAAATTCATCGATTGAGTCCTGTGGTTGAAGAATACCTCTATTCTGCCATGGAAGATTATAAAATCGACATTATGATAGAATCTGGTCCTAATGCACGGACAGTTCAGATCAATCTCGAGCCATTTACCTTAATTGGAGCCACCACACGTTCTGGACTTTTGACTGCCCCTATGCGCGCCAGGTTTGGCATAAGTAGTCGGCTGGAATATTATAAGACAGATCTATTAACAACCATCGTACAACGAAGTGCCCAAATATTGCAGGTGTCAATTTCTATGGAGGCTGCGATAGAAATTGCCGGTAGGAGCCGTGGAACACCTAGAATAGCAAACGCATTGTTGCGCCGTGTTAGAGATTTTGCTCAAATAAAAGGTGATGGAAATGTTGACATAAATATTGCACAATATGCCTTAAAAGCACTCAATGTAGATACTCATGGGCTCGATGAAATGGATAATAAAATCCTTATCACTATTATTGATAAGTTCAAAGGTGGCCCGGTAGGTATCACAACGTTGGCCACTGCGGTAAGTGAAAGCGCAGAGACCATTGAGGAAGTTTATGAACCATTTTTAATCCAACAAGGATTTATCATGCGAACACCTCGCGGTAGAGAAGTTACCGAATTAGCTTATAAACATCTGGGAAGAATAAAAGGAAATATACAAGGAGGATTGTTTTGAACCCAGATCTTAAATATGCAACACTTATAAAAACCGAAGCCAAACGCCTCGGTTTTTTGTCTTGTGGAATTTCCAAAGCCCAATTTTTAGAAGAAGAAGCCCCACGATTAGAAAAATGGCTCAACCAACATATGCAAGGCGAAATGTCTTATATGGAGAATCATTTTGACAAACGATTAGACCCTACTAAATTGGTAGAAGGTTCAAAATCTGTCATCTCCTTATTATTAAATTACTTCCCAAAAGAATTTCCTTCAGATCCGGCAAGTCCAAAGATCTCGAAGTATGCCTATGGAACGGATTATCATTTTGTTATTAAAGACAAATTGAAGCAATTGCTTACTTTTATACAAGACGAAATAGGTGAAGTACATGGACGGGCATTTGTAGATTCTGCTCCAGTATTAGATAAAGCTTGGGCTGCGAAAAGTGGTTTAGGATGGGTGGGTAAACACAGTAACCTGATCACCCAAAATGTTGGATCTTTTTATTTTATAGCTGAACTCATTGTCGATTTGGAATTGGAATATGACAAGCCTACCACTGACCACTGCGGGTCGTGTACTTCTTGTATCGATGCCTGCCCAACCCAAGCCATTGTTGAACCTTATGTAGTCGATGGAAGTAAATGTATTTCTTATTTTACGATAGAATTAAAAAATGAGATTCCGAATACTGTTAAAGGCCAATTCGATAATTGGATCTTTGGTTGTGATGTATGTCAGGATGTCTGTCCATGGAATCGTTTCTCGAAGCCACACAATGAACCACTTTTTAATCCTCATCCCGAATTGTTATCTATGACCAAGAAAGATTGGGAAGAAATTACTGAAGAAGTATTTCAAAAAGTATTTAAAAAATCTGCGGTTAAGCGAACCAAATTTTCCGGCTTAAAAAGGAATATCATATTTTTAAAAG
>CBDUPN010000053.1:0-13551 GCA_965369125.1 uncultured Aureibaculum sp.
CCTGCTAATTAAAAGCTCAAGCTTCGCTTGTTACTTTTTTTGTATATGAAATTTAAAGCAAGCTTCAATTTCATATACAAAAAAAGCTTTCAAATAATTGAAAGCTTTTTATTGGGTGGAAGACCGGTTTCGAACCGGCGACCTCTAGAACCACAATCTAGCGCTCTAACCAGCTGAGCTACAACCACCATTTAATTAGCGGTTGCAAATATAATCTATTTACCTACTTTCTCAAATAAAAAAAATAAAAATTATTATTGGGCTTCTTCCTAAAGTGTTCGTTATCTTTTTTTATTAATTTTGAAACAATTCTACTTAACAAGCTACTCATAAATTACAACTGATCATTTTATATCATGAAATTAATAACCTCCATAAGTCTCTCCTTTATTATAAGCCTTTTAAGTTGCACAAATTCAAATAATAGTCCGGAATTCATCGAAAAGGCTACGGGAAGATATTTATATAATTCCGATGAGGTTATAGAGGTATATTTTAAGGAAAATAACCTTTATATGATTTGGCGCGGGGCCAATAATATAAAGCCACTAAAAGTAAATGACAGTACCTTTTATGTAAAAGAAATGAATGAAAAAATTCAATTTCTTACGAACCCATCAGATCTGAAGGAATACATAGTTTTGGTGCCTAAGGAGGATAATAAAGAAATAAAATATAATTTTAAAAAACTAGCTAGTGATGAAAAAGTGCCGAGTGAATACTTGTTGAATGCTAATTATGAAATGGCACTAAAAGGCTATCTGGCGATAAAAGAAAAAGATTCAATAGACACGGCTATAGATGAAAGGGCCATCAATTCATGGGGATATAAAAAACTACGTGAAAAAGACCATTTAACGGCCATAAATATATTTAAAATCAATACGGTTTTGCATCCTGCCAGTTCAAATGTTTACGACAGTTTAGGTCAAGCTTTTTTAGAAAGTGGAGATACAATTCAGGCCATTGATAACTATAAAAGATCGTTGGCACTGGATTCAGGCAATGCCAGAGCCAGAAGAGTACTTGAAAGACTGGAAAAACAAGATTAAAAATTTTAGATCAAATCATCTAATCGATCTACGGCGACATATCTTTCTACCGTAAATCCCTCGGCATATTCTTTATTGATTAACCTTCCAAGGTCTCTCGCCCTATAAGAAATACTATCAAAAAAATTCTTACTAGTAATGGGTGATGCCGGTTCTTTGCTGTCTGGATCGTAGAATTGAGAACCATAAGCCTTGATAGCTGAGATTTTTTTATCGATAAATCCCGTAACATCAACCACAAAATCAGGATCCAAGTTTTTCCATTGTATATAATGGTAAACATGTTTAGGACGCCAGGCTTCTTGTAATTCACTACCTATGGAGGTTTCTACTTTACGTAGGCCCGATAAAAAACAAGCATCGCTTACCAGTTTACTACCTTTTGCGTGATCTATATGACGATCTTCAATGGCATTACAAAGAACGATTTCCGGTCTGTATTTTCTCAATAACTTGATCAAAGCAAGTTGATTCTTTTCGTCGTTAGTAAAAAATCCGTCCGGTAATGATAAATTTTCCCGAATCTTTACACCTAGAATTTTTGCTGCTTCCGCCGCTTCTTTATCTCTTATTTCTGCAGAACCTCGCGTACCTAGTTCTCCCTTGGTTAGATCAATAATACCCACAGTTTTTCCCAAGGAGATTTCTTTGGCTAATGTTGCCCCACAGCCCAATTCAACATCATCGGGATGAGAACCTATGGCAAGAATATCAATTTTCATATGGTAAATTTATGCACCAAATATACTATAACTATTTTTTTAACTGAATTTTTAATTGATAGTTCTTTTACTAATTCGTAATTTCAAATCACAAACTTTAAGTATTTTATGATAGAACATATTTTTCAATGTCCTTATTGTTGGGAACAGATTTCAATGTTATTAGATAGTTCTATTAGGGAATCGAGCTATATCGAAGATTGTGAGGTTTGTTGCCGGCCGATTCAAATCCAAGCTGTTTTCGAAGTCTCCAATTTGGTAAGTTTTTCTGCGGATAATATTGACCAAT
Organism: uncultured Aureibaculum sp.; assembly: GCA_965369125.1. Lineage (GTDB taxonomy): Bacteria > Bacteroidota > Bacteroidia > Flavobacteriales > Flavobacteriaceae > Aureibaculum. Next base: position 2,064 of record CBDUPN010000053.1, read on the forward strand.
AATTCAGAATTTTACATAATAAACTTTTTTATTCCATCAAAAAATAGAAATCAATTTTATTTGAATTTTTAGTGCTAAACTGATGACCGTCATTGTTAGTAAATAATTCTAATTGTACATTTGAGTGATTAATTAAAATATTTATTAACCTTTAAAATTAAAACGATGACAAACAATAGCGGAAATGTACTATTAGCCTTGTTAGCAGGGGCTGTAGTAGGCGCAGGAGTAGGTATTTTGTACGCTCCGGACAAAGGTACCACTACCAGAAAAAAAATAAAAGACAAAGCTGTAAAAGCTAAGAAAGATATTTCTGAAAAGGTAACTCATGCGAAAGAAGAGATTACAAAAACAGTAGATGAGAAAAAAATGGATTTTGAACAAAAATTACAAGATACCATTGCAGATATGAGTTTGAAAGCCGATGCCATTATTATCAATCTTGAGCACAAATTAGAAGATCTTAGAAAGAAAAATGCTCAACTTCAAAAGAATTAACATTCGATGGCTTTTGAGAACCTAAAAGAGAACTTATCAGGCATTGACGCCAACGTTCGTTCTTTCATAGAAAATAACCGGGAGTATTATCAACTCAAAGGGTTTAAGATTCTGATGAAAGGCACTACTACCTTTGCTAAAATTTTATTGATCGGATCAATACTGTTTTTAGCCCTGCTCCTATTTTCCTTAGCGGTATCTTATGGAATTGGAAAAGCATTAGATAATATGTTCTATGGATTTTTGATCGTTGGCGTTTTTTATTTAGTTCTTGGTTTTATTGTCTACTTATTAAAAGACAAGCTAGACAAACCTATATTAAAAATGTTTTCTAAATATTATTACGACGAAGATGAAAACTCATAGCTATACCTCTTTTGATGACATAAATAAGCACTTAAAAATTCTGAGGCTTCAAAGAGAAATTGATGTTGAAAATATGAAATTGAATTTCAAGAAGTCTAAAGATTACCTTTGCCCAACAAATCTCCTGGGAGGATTTAGTAATATGGGGGGGGTTAGCGGCCTTTTACAAAATATTGTGGCACCATTGGTTGCCAATATCTTAATAACTAAATTACTCAAGAAAAAATCTTTGAGTTAGGCCTACCTGAATAATTGATCAAATAAAACTGGTCAATTATTTCTTGCCAATTGCGAGCTCTATATCGTTTATAATATCTTGTACATCTTCAATACCAACAGAAAAACGTAATAGATTATCAGCAATGCCAACATCTTTGCGCTGCTCGGGTGTTAGCAACGAGTGTGAGGTTTTTGATGGTAATAGTATGGTAGATTCGACGCCTGCCAAACTCATCGAAGGTTTGATCAATTGGAGATCTTTTTGAAACTTAACAGCATCATATTTACTATTTAATTCAAAAGAGAGCATCCCGCCAAATCCATTCATTTGATCCTTGGCTACTTGATGATTCGGATGATTTTTTAATCCCGGATAATACACTTTATTGATAGCCTGGTGTTTCTCTAAATATTCTGCAATAAATTGGGCATTAGCATTATGCCGTTCTACCCTAATTCCTAATGTTTTGATACTTCTTTCCAGTAAATAGCACATGAAATCACTCATATTACCACCAAAATTCTTGGCTTTTTGCCAGATACGGTCTATATGTTCTTTAGATGCCGCTACTGCCCCGGCGGACATATCGCTATGACCACCTAAATATTTCGTAGCAGAATGTAACACAATATCAATTCCGAAATCGATTGGCGTCTGATTGATTGGAGAAGCAAATGTATTATCGATCATAGATACCAAACCATGCTTTTTTGCAAGTTTGGCAACAGCCGCTATATCGGTTATCGACAATAATGGATTTGATGGTGTTTCTATATAAATTACTTTGGTATTTGATTTGATTTTACTCTCAAAATCAGATATTTTAACACCATTCGTAAAAGAATATTCTATACCCATTTTGGTAAATTCTTCCACTACTAAATTAAAAGCGCCACCATAGATTTCATTTTGAAGAACAATATGATCTCCCTGATTTAAAAATGAAAATAAGGTAGTACTAATTGCTGCCATGCCCGATGCAAAGGGAATGGCCATTTCAGCATGTTCTAAGGCTGCTATTTTGAGTGCTACTGCCTGTTGATTAGGCGTATTAAAATATCTAGGATAACGCTTAATATCAACATCCATAAAAGGATAGGAAGACGTCATATAGATCGGTGAAACGGCTCCACCGAATTGTTCATCTTTTATTTCGCCCACATGTGTACATATGGTATTAACACCTAATTCAATTCTTCTCACAGGTAAATATTTAATTACGATATATAATCCTCAATATAATATTGAAAAAAATATCAGCTTTTTATCCAATCTATAATGGTCTTGTCTGTAGGAAGCGTTCTGGGAGGTATTACTTTTACCAAATAGCCATTTTCATCAATTAAATATTTCTGAAAATTCCAAGAAACTTCAGAATCTTCCAAACCATTTTTAGATTTTTGAGTTAAGTACTGATAAATAGGATGCATATCCTCTCCCTTAACGGATATTTTAGACATCATCGGAAAGGTTACACCATAGTTCAACTTACAAAACTCAGCAATTTCCAGATTGGTACCCGGTTCTTGTTGGGCAAAATTATTTGCCGGGAAACCCACAATAACAAAGTCATTATCTTTATATTCACTATAAAGCGCTTGAAGTTCTTCATATTGTGGTGTGAGTCCACATTTCGAGGCCGTATTTACAACCATCACTTTCTTACCCTTAAGGGAAGTGAAGTCAAAGTCTTCATCAGTCAAAGTTTTTACCTTAAACTGATAAATATTTTCAATATCCTGAATTGTTAATTCAGATTTAACGGTTGAAGTTAAATCTTTCTTAGGACTCTTGTTACAGGCCATAAAGATCAGCACCACCATTGATAAAGCCATTATTCTCATCATTATTTTATTTTTTATAATGTTTTTTAAATTTTACAAATGCCAGCAAACTTATAAGGGCTGACACAATTAACCATCCCCATATTTCATTAGGAACCGGAGCAGATTCTCCTGACGCATACGAGTGCAGTCCCGATAACAAATGGTTAACACCAAGATATGTCATCAATATCGTTGCAAACGCAAATACAGAAACGACATTAAAGCTTAATCGGCTTCGTAGGCCAGGTACTAATCGCATATGTAATACAAATGCATATACCATAATACTTACAAGTGCCCAGGTTTCTTTAGGGTCCCATCCCCAATAACGTCCCCAGCTTTCATTCGCCCAAATACCTCCGAGAAAATTACCGATGGTTAACAACACCAATCCTACGGTTAATGACATTTCATTAATATTGGTTATTTCCTTTATAGACAGATCTAATCGCTTTTTATTCTTCGATGTAGTAAATGCATATAAAATCAATGCGAGCAGACCTAAGATCATACTTAAGGTAAACGGACCGTAACTTGCCACTATAATAGCCACATGTATCATTAACCAATATGAATCTAAGACTGGAACCAGGTTCCCAATTGAAGGATCCATCCAGTTCCAATGCGCGATCATCAAGATCATTGAGGTTACAAAGGTTGTCGCAGCTATTGTTAAGGCCGATTTTCTTCCGAATAACAAACCAAAAAACATGGTAGCCCATGCGACATAGATCATAGATTCATATCCGTTACTCCAAGGGGCATGACCTGAAATGTATCCCCGTATTCCCAAACCGATGGTTTGATAAATAAATAGTGCTACCACTATATAAGTCCCTATTTTTACTAATAAATTGATAGGTTTTGAATTGCTAAATATTTGCATGATCACAAATACAAACAGCAATACCCCTGCTAACATATACTGCCAAAATAAGTTTTTGAAAATATCGTATTCGTTATAAAATAATTCAAGTTCAATTTTGCGGTCGGTTGGCATTACCTCACTACCAAATTTCTGTTGGTATTTATGAATACTTTCTAGATATTCATTGGCTTTATCATAATTGCCCTCTCCTGTAGCGACCTTCAAACTACCGGCGTACAACGGTAAAATATTAGCAACATATAAAGAATCTGCTCCCTTAAATCCAGCATTACGATGTTCTACATAAGAAAACCATTTATTGTTTTTATCTCCCTCTAACGGGAAAAATTTGAAGATACTTCCTGCTATGGCCTGATATAATAAATTCGTCCTTCCATCTATATTCAATACACTTTCTTCGAACTTGTTTTTTATTTTCTTCTTATGGGCCTTGGCAACTTCTTCCCTTAATTTATACTCACCTCGTTCGCTAAAAAGGTCTGAAAGACGCGCATATTTTTGATCTTTCGGTATACCCAATAAGTCCCGAACCTTTGTATTATCCTTTTTCATATAAATAAAAGGTACAGAATACCATATTCTTGAATTCGTTACCATTGAAACAGCTACCTGATTTGCGTCCATATCCTTATACGAATCTTTCTTACTCACTTTTCGTAATAATTCTGACGCAAAAGTATTTACGGGTTTCATTCGGCCACCCGGATCCTGAATTACTAGTTTCCCAAAAGACTTGGCATGTTCGGGGGATACTTTTTGAGCGTTTAAAACCGAATCAATATAAGAATCGGAAATAGTATGTTGATGTCCATCTTGTGCAAATGCACCTATAGAAAGAAAAGCGATGAGAACTGTTAATTTTGCCTTTTTCTTTTTGATATTATCTAATTTTCTACGAAGGTCTGCAAAATGTGACGTTGGCGATAATAGGATCATTATTAAACCTGTAAAAAGTAAAAAATATCCAATATATGTTGTCCATGTGCCAACCATATCATGATTTACAGATAAAAATGTTCTTTCTACCGCTCCTGTATCATCATAACTCGATTGAAAAAATCGAAATCCTTTATGATCTAATACATTGTTCATGAAAATCCTGAAATCAAAATTATTGCCCTTATCATATACCGTAATTTCACTAGCGTAAGATTTCGGACTCATAGATCCGGGGTATCGCTCCAATTGAAAATCTCTTAGCTTTATTGAAAACGGCAACAGCAACCTTTTGGCACCATAAGAGACCCTAAAATTAAGACCATTCAAGGAGAATGTTTCTGGATTATTAATTGCATATTGTCGTCCGAAAACTTTTACATTCCTCTTCTCATCACCGGATTTAATTTCTACTTCCAACAAATCGGGCCTGTTATCGTCCTTTGTACCCGAAGAAAGGACCATTTTACCTTTTATGGGGCCTTGAGGCACGACAAATTGGAAATTACCTAAAGTATATAATGATCTTAAATTAAATGTCTGGGTTGAATCTTTTACCACATCAATATTCTCCTGGGTAGTCATGATCATGTATTTCCCGTCAATTGGACTACTAATTTGTAATTCCCCATTTTCGGTAAAAATATTAATCGCACCGGGCGTAGGTTTTTCATAAGACACGAGTGCATTATGAATATTTATAACCTCTCCACTTTTTATATAGTGATTATGTCTTCCCCCTCCACCAGACTCAACAAAAAGAAGGAAATTTTCACCATTAGCATCTTCCTTAAATTCTTCATAAGCATAAGGGATATAATTAACATATCTAACATCGACCGGTTTTTCTTTGAATTTTGTGGATATAGAAAAATCATTTCCTCCCCTCAGGAAATTAAAAAAACGAGACACTAAGGGTATGAATCTCGTTTCAGAAGATAGTTCCGGACTAAAATAATAGACCTTTTGAACAGCATTCATTTGATCTTTACCATCGTCAATAACAACATCAAAATATGTTTTTTCAGATAGCATTATATTCGTCGTTTCGCCTTCACTAATAGGCATATTACCTTCATAACTGATATATCTGGTAATACCGGCGCCTATTATGATTAACAGAAAGGATAAATGAAACATCAAAACTGATATTTTTTCCTTTCTTAATAATCTGTATCTAAAAATATTTCCAGCAAAATTAATAACGAATACGATCATGATAAGTTCAAACCACCATGAAGTATAAACCAATGCTTTAGCTGCCTGTGTACCATAATCGTTTTCTATAAAAGTAGCAATGCCCATGGCTGCTCCGAAAACAATAAATAAAATGGCTGTAAGTCGTGTCGAAAAGAGGATATTATAAATTTTTTTCATTCTTTTTTATAATGTGATAAAAGTTGCACAAAGGTAAATAAAATTGAATTGATTAAAATAGATTTAACACATTATTATATTTCATTAAAACTTCTGTAAATTCGTTATATGATTTCAGTTATTGTACTAGGAACCGGTAATGTTGGAACACATTTGATTAATGCTTTTCGCAAGGCAAAAAATATAGAACTTTTACAAGTTTACAGTAGAAAAAAGAGTTCTCTCAAAAATTTTGAAGACCAAGTCTCGGGTACTACAAAATTAGCGGAGTTAAAAGCAGCAGATGTTTATATAATTGCCATTTCTGATGATGAAATTTCAAATTTTTCAAAAAATTTAAATGTAAAAGATAAATTAGTGGTTCATACCTCAGGAAGTGTAGCTATGAAAGCACTTCAAACGAACGCTAATAAAGGGGTTTTTTATCCATTGCAGACATTTTCAAAAAATAACGATGTTGATTTTAGGGATGTCCCTATATGTTTAGAAACCGAAAATGAGAAGGATCTGTTAGTTTTGGAACAAGTTGCGAGTGCCATTTCTAACCATGTCTATTTTATAGATTCTGCTCAAAGAAAACACCTGCATATCGCAGCAGTCTTTACCAATAACTTTGTAAATCATATCTACAAAATTGGTTTTGATATCTGTAAAAGACATCATATCCCTTTTGAAACTTTACACCCGTTAATATTAGAAACGGCATCTAAAGTCGTTCAAAACAATCCTGAGAAAATTCAAACTGGGCCTGCCCATAGAAAAGATAAGAAAACCATCGCTTCACATTTAGCTTTGCTATCGGGTGACGAGAAAAAAATTTATAATATCTTAACCGAATCTATAAAAAAAACGTATGGGAAAAAGTTATAAAGAATTAATGCCTAAAATTACAACTTTCATCTTTGATGTTGACGGTGTATTGACCGATGGAAACGTAACTGTTTTTCCTGATGGACAACTTATTAGAAAAATGCATATTAAGGATGGTTATGCCCTAAAAACGGCCATAGAGAATGGCTATAATGTTTGTATTATTTCTGGAGGAACCAATGAGGCCGTAAGGTCTAGATTAAAAAATTTAGGGGTAACAGATATATATCTTGGTGTACATAATAAAATAGAACAGCTAAATGAATATTTAGATATATATGATATCAAACTGCAAGAGGTACTTTATATGGGAGATGACCTCCCTGATTTTCATGTAATGAAAACTGTTGGCTTAGCAGCTTGTCCTAAAGATGCCGTCCAGGAAATTCAAGATATTTCTATTTATATTTCTCAAAAAAAAGGAGGAAATGGTTGTGTAAGGGATGTTATTGAACAGGTTATGAAAGTGCAAGATAAATGGATACCAAGCTTTGATGCTAAATTAGATTAATGTATTATTTATGAATACCGAGGAGCGATTAATGAAAATACCGGTTCTAAACTGGTTCGTAAGAATTTTGAATAAAATTAAAATTCCGGGATTAGAAGGTATGTCTTTGTATCATTTGATCGAAATGTATGTCATCGGAATACTTCAGGGGGCTTTAACAACCCGTGCCAGTAGCGTAGCGTTCAGTTTTTTCATGGCACTTTTTCCTTTTGCACTCTTTATTTTAACTTTGATTCCATATATTGAAATTCAAGGTTTTCAAGAAGGGTTTATGCAATTTATAAGTCAGGCCTTACCTCCTCAAACCTATGATGCCGTTGACGCAGTTCTGAATGATATTATTAATAATAAGTATAGTGGACTCCTTTCCTTTGGTTTTATATTATCTATTTTTTTAATGACAAATGGTATTAATTCACTCTTTGGGGGATTTGAATATAGTTACCACCAATTAAAAACAAGATCGGTCCTTAAACTTTATTTAGTTTCTATGGCGATCTCTATATTACTGGCATTATTGTTGTTCATCACAGTTGCAGTAATTATTTATTTCGAAATAGCCATCACCGATCTAAAGTTAAAAGGTTACGTTTCGGATGACATATTATGGGTTGAGATAGGTAGATATATTATTATATTAGCGATGTTGTTTACTATGGTATGTATGTTCTATTATTTCGGAACTAAAGAAGGGAGGAACATATCATTTTTTTCACCCGGCGCAATTTTTACAACATTATTAGTGATCATAAATTTTAAAATATTCGATATCTATGTGAAAAAATTTGCGCAGTATAATGAACTCTATGGTTCTATTGGTACCTTATTGGTTCTAATGTTGTTTATATGGTTAAATTCAATTATATTATTGCTCGGTTTTGAATTAAATGCGGCCATGATAGGTTTAAAAAAGAAAATCGAAAATTAGGTGAGTCTTTATGAAAAAGATATTCTACATATTAATAATATTAAGCTTTGCCACTTCCAATGCGCAAATCGACCAGTCGATCGATCTTAATTGGCACACAAATTTTGAAGAAGCTAAACACGTAGCAAAGCGGCAAGGTAAATTGATCTTAATATACTTCACTGGTTCTGATTGGAGCCAACCGTGCAAATTGTTAAATCAAGATTTCTTTTACACTGATAAATTTCATCAAATAGCTAAGAAACATTTAATTTTAGTTAGGGTAAACTCTCCACGAAGACCAGATCTCATTTCCAATATTCAAAAAAATAAAAATAATGAATTGAGTACGCTTTATAATCAAAAGGTGTATCCCACAGTTGTTTTGACGGATGCCGAGGGTAAACAATTGGGAATTTTAGAAAGTTATAATTATTTACACGATACCAGTAAACATTATGCCCTTATCAATAAGGTATTAAAAAAATAAGTGTTAGACGAGTTACTAGAATTTAAGGTTTAACCCCACTTTATAATTACGCCCTCTTGTAGAAAATCCGGCTATCTCTTGATAATCTTCATTAAATATATTCGTAACCGACATAAAAATTGTTAGTCGCTCATTTATTATTTTATGATTAAAAAATATATCAACTAATCTATAAGAGGGTAAAGAGAGGCCACCAAAATCTTTGGTTACATCAACAAAATTTCCATTTATAGTCACCTGGCTATTTTCTTTGAAGAAATAGGACATATGTAAACTCGCTTTATGCTTAGGAATTTTTAATAATAAACTTTGTTCCCTTTCTATAAAGGCATAATTAAAATTAAATGAAATACTTTTAGTGGGTTGATACTTCCCCTCTACTTCAATTCCTTTGGCAATAAAAGTTCCTTCGTCATTTATTGTTTGAAAAGTATTATAATCGTATCCAATTTTATTTGTTTCCTCACGATAAAAATAAACGGCATTCATTTGTATCGCTTTTGATATTGACCATTCCAATCCGGCTTCGATCGTAAAATCTTTTTCCGGCTTCAATTGATCTATAGATGGTAATTTATTAAATATTTCCTGTAATGTCGGACTCACAAATGCCGTACTATACGACCCCAGCACTTTAAAATAAGAATATTTACCTGTTTCGATATTGAAAGAAGGATTTACATTATAAACCATATGGTTTCCATATTCATCATGGATGTTTAGACGTGTACCTGCATTTAAATTAAATCCTTCAGAACCGATATAATTTAAAGAAATATAAGGATCATAAAATCGCTGTTCTGAACTCCCTTCTGCGATACTAGAAAAGGCCGTTTTTTGATACATATCCTGATATTGTACACTTAAGCCCGATAACAGCGAGAGTTTATCCGAAAATTTATAGTTGCTGTAAATATCGAATCCATAAGCCTTGCCTTCAAATCTATCATCGCTTGGTTCCACTTCACGGTTAATATGGGTATAAAAAGCATTTAAGGTTATAAAACCATTTTTATGGTTCAATTTAGGGGTGAAACCAATCCTTTTTTGAATACTATTAATCGCATTTTCGGCATCCGCATAACGATTCGTAAAAAAATCATAACCGTCATAGGCTGCATTAAATTCATCATAACTACCAAAAATACCTAACCTAAAATCGCTGGCTACATTGTATCCTAATTTGATCAATGTATTCAAACGGTTAAATGGATCTTCTGTAAAACTTATATTTTCATCGTTACTCTCAGCTGCCGATAATCCACTTGATCGATTACCCGCTAAACTTATCATATAATCTAAATTATTGCTTGTACCATTTATATTAATGCTTGTATTTAGCTCGTTTATATTCAGTTGCTGGTCTTCCTGAGAATTATTAGTGCCTACATAAGTGCTGAAAGATCCGCCGAAGGGCTGATTAGTTGCTTTTTTTAGTATTATATTTATAACACCGGTTGCTGCCCCTGTTCCATATAAGGTACTTGCTGCACCTTTAATCACTTCAATGGAAGCCACTTGATCCAAAGGAATTTGACGTAAGTCGAAATCACCGTTAAATGAAGATGGATCGTTTACATTTATACCATCTATTAATATGGCAACTTGCCTGTTTCTACCTCCACGCAAATAATAGCCCAGGTTTTGTCCTTTTGTACTAAAATTGCCATTTACTTCAAGACCCGGAACTTCATTTAAAAGATCTACGACCGATCTGCCCTGATTTCTTTCGATTTCCTCCGCGGTTATTTGATAAACAATTTTACCTAGATTCTTTTTCTTAGTTGGCACTTTGGTGGCCGTAATAACTACCTCATTGAGGTTTTCTGAATTAATCGAATCCGATAGTTGCTGTGCAACTAATGAAAGATTAGCTGTAAAAATTACAATATAAAATAAGCCTTTTATCATTTCATTTTTGATTAATGATTAAAACATGGCTATCAGTAAAAAATAGGGTATGAAATGTGCCAGCATCAGAAAAATTATCTAATTCAAATATTTCCGGGCAATTCGACCTTTTCTAGAAAAATTAGAAGAAAAATGCGAATATTTCATAAACCTGAACTTTTCCTCCGAAAGCAAAATTGATTTAAACTCTGGCAGGTCTCCTGGCTTGCGTATTGTTACTTCCTTCCCATTCATCGAACAGTGGAATAAGATTGTAACAACCGTCACATCTAAATGCGACTTAGCTTACAGTTGCGGGGACAGCTCGGGTGTTTCACCCAATTCCCTATTATCACGCATAAGGCGTGACCAAAATCATGGTAAAAGTAATTCATTTCATGAGAAAGACATCTATTATTTGTTATTTTTTTGATTAATTATTCTTGAATATTATTGAACAAAAATCGATACATTTGCCTATTGTTTTTTTTATGAAGTCGATACCTATTCTTATTACTTTATTCGTTTTTATTTGTTTAAATTCCTGCAGATCAGATCAAAAACAAATAGACGAGGTTGTACATAAATCCTCTGTGAAACATGCGGTAGGTTTTGACATTGAAGATCATAAGCAATTTAAAAAGTTAATTATAACATCTCCTTATCCGAATGCTAATCAAGCATTAGAATATTTTTTGATCCCAAAAG
>CBDUPN010000054.1:0-13170 GCA_965369125.1 uncultured Aureibaculum sp.
CCTTCGCCTTTGGAATATGCCTGGCTTAACAATTCTGTCATACCGTATTCAGAATGAATGTGATCTGCTCCAAAGCCCTTTTTTAATAATTCGTGCAGCTCATCTCTAATTAATTCTTTTCTTCTGCCCTTCATACCGCCGGTTTCCATAATTATGGTATTTTTTAGATCAAAACGAAATCTTTCCACGAGATCTAATAATGCGAAAGAAACGCCAATTAACAGAACTTTCTTGCTTGTATTTTCAAGATCGATCAATACATTTCTTAGCTCAGAATAATTGGAAAGATAAAATCCACTTTTTTTGTTGTTAGATCTTTTGATGAGATCATCTACCATATAGATCAAAGAAGAACCTTCTCTTTCTAAATAGGAGGGCAGCAGCGCAAGAATAGTATAATCTTCGATATTACCATAGAACCGCTCGAAGGCCCTTGAATAACTCTCTTGATATATAGAAACTTCTGTAACGAAATGCTTACTGGTTAAATTACCTGTTGTTCCAGAACTGGTGAATATCTGTTCAACGGCGCTTTTATTACTGATAACCTTATGCGTTTTAAAAAATTGAATTGGGAGAAAGGGAATTTCCTGAACCGTTTCAATAGAATCAGGATCGACATTAAGGAATGACAGGAATTTATGATAAACTTTATTATGTTTAGCCTGATGTTTAAAAACAGTTAATGCCAAGTTATCAAACTGCGAAGAAGATTTAATAGAAAAAATGCCTTTTACGAACATAATAGTTTCTGTTAAAGCAAAAGTAATTCAATTTTACGCAACCCTAAAGACAAATAAGTATCTTAATTTTAAATTAAATTAAATGATGATAAGGAAATTTTTTATAATAACTTTAGTTGTTTTTAGTTCCATATCTTGCAATCTGAATGATGATGATGATACGAATTTTAGTATTGAGACACTACCTATTAAGGAGGCTATAGTGCCGGAATCTTTTGATTTGGGATCATCGTACACTTTAAAGGTAATGTATGACCTGCCCAGCGGCTGTCATTCATTTTATGATCTGTATTATCAATACGACGGGGATGCAAGAATTGTAGCGATAAACTCTATAGTTAATACAAATTCAGCATGTACATTAGCTTTGATTGAAGCTGAACATACATTTGTTGTAAAAGCAACACAAGTAGAAGATTACGTATTTAAATTTTGGAAAGGTGAGGACGGTAACGGCCAGGATATTTTTTTAGAAATCGTAGTGCCGGTGAATAAATAATAACTAAAACCAAATTTTGAGTTTAGAAGAACTCATAAATAACTGTAAGCAAAGAGACAATAAAGCGCAGTCTCAAATTTATCAGCTTTATGCAGGTAAGTTGTTTGCCTTATGCCTAAAATATTCGAGAAATTACCAGGAAGCTCAAGATAATTTGCAAAATGGTTTTATTACCATTTTTGACAAAATAGAACAATATAATTTTAGAGGTTCTTTTGAAGGTTGGCTTAGGAGGATTGTAATCAATACAGCCTTACAAACATATCGGCAAAAGAATGTTTTAAATCTTATTACCGAAGACATACCAGAACAGGTAGAAGTTGAAATTGATGAAGAAGAAGTTTCTCTAGATTATCTTTTAAAATTAATTCAGGAGTTGCCCAATAGATACAGGCTTGTATTCAATTTATATGTCCTGGACGGGTATCCACATAAAGAGATTGCAAAAATGCTTGATATCTCTGAGGGGACATCTAAATCTAACCTTTCAAGAGCCCGGTTAATTTTAAGAAATAAGATTGAATTATATCAATCTGAAGTAAAAAAAAATGAAGTATTTAAGTGATGGAAGATAAGAAAAGTATAGACAGGCTATTTCAAGAAAAATTTAAGGACTATGAGGTTTTTCCAGAACCTATAGTTTGGAAAAATATTGAAAAGCAAATAAGAAAGCAAAAAAAGCGAAGAATTATTCCGCTATGGTTAAGATTTGCAGGCGCAGCCGCAATTTTGTTAATACTGGTGTCTACCGGTCTTTGGATTTTCGATCAAGATAACAATCTTGAAAATAAACCCAATGAAATAATTATTACAAACACAGAGGTTGACGCTGCTACAGATAGCGAAAAAAATGATTTAGATAAAGCGAAAAAAAATATAGATACTGATCAAATCTCAGACTTTAAAGAAGAAAATCTGATCTCAACATCAAACCAACAAAATTATAAGTCTAAATCGAACGATATACAGATAAGCGAAGGTTTAAATACTGAAGTTGAAGAAAGCAACACCTTTGCGGCTGAGGCAGAAGGTGTAATTGCCACTACCGAACCGGTCACAGAACAATCTATTGCCGTCGAAGAGAATTCCAATGAGGCTAATGTCTTTTTAGAAGGTGATAAAGCCTTAGTAGCCCTTGAAGAAAATAATGAGGTTAAGGAGGAAGGAAAAATGGATCTGCTCGAAGAAATGAGCAAATTGAATGATAATGAAGAAAGTACTGAGGCAAAAGAAAAAAAATGGTCTGTTGGTTCTATAATAGCCCCCGTATACTATAATACGTTCAGCAATGGGTCACCCATAGACCCTTCCTTAGCAAATAACAATAAAGACGGTGAAGGTTCGGTTTCTTATGGATTGAAATTAAACTATAAATTATCAAATAAGCTTAGTCTGCAATCGGGTATTAATACAGTAGATTTGGGATATGTTACCGAAAATGTAAGCGCACTTTTATCGTCATCATTATTAGAAGGTTCAGAGACCAATATCAACACCAACATCGAGGAGGTTTCTGTTGCAACGGTTTCGACCTTATCACAAAATTCTGACGCTTTCAGCCAAAGATCTTCAATTGATCAGAATGGAAGTCTAGACCAAAATTTTAGTTATGTGGAAATTCCTTTAGAAGCTAAATACAATATTTTGCAGAAAAAGCTAGGTGTAAATATAGTAGGTGGTATTAGTACTTACTTATTATACCAAAACAAGGTTACAATCAATTCATTCGGTAAAAGCACCATTTTAGGAGAAGCCTCTAATCTGAACTCCCTTAATTTTAGTGGTAATTTAGGGCTGGATTTTGACTATAACATCAGTAAGAAATTATATATAAATGTATCACCGATGCTTAAATATCAATTTAATACGTTTTCTGAAAACGCTGGCGGTTTTCAGCCGTATTATTTTGGTGTGTACACCGGTTTAAACTTTAGGTTTTAGTTGGTTAATTATATTTGGTTGGTTGCCAAATATTACTTAAAAGCTGAGCATTTATGCTCGGCTTTTTTGTTTATATCAATATATGTTTCGATGCAAATTATTCGTAATTTAGCCTCTTAAATTAAAGCATTATACAATGACATTAATAGCTACCGATTTCGGAATTCAAAAAGCACTTAAGCAATTAGGCGTAAGTGAGGTTAATAATGGAACCTCCACAGGATCTCATAACTTTTCTTCTGGAGAATTATTGGCGTCTTATTCGCCAGTAGACGGAGAACTCATAGGCAAAGTTAAAACCACATCCAAAGAAGATTATGAAAAGATGATGGTTGCTGCCACTACTGCTTTCAAAAAATGGAGACTTATGCCGGCTCCTCAGCGAGGTGAGATCGTTCGTCAATTTGGCGATAAACTACGTGAATTAAAAGAACCGCTAGGTAAATTGGTGTCATATGAAATGGGGAAAAGCTATCAGGAAGGCCTGGGAGAAGTTCAGGAAATGATCGATATCTGCGATTTTGCTGTTGGTTTATCTAGACAATTACATGGATTGACCATGCACAGTGAACGTCCTGGGCATAGAATGTATGAACAATACCATCCGTTAGGCGTAGTAGGCATCATTTCAGCCTTTAATTTCCCGGTCGCTGTTTGGGCATGGAATACTGCTTTAGCATGGATTTGCGGTGATGTTTGCGTATGGAAACCATCCGAAAAGGCACCTTTATGCGGAATAGCATGCCAGAATATTGCGGCATCAGTTTTTAAGGCCAATAATTTACCCGAAGGAATATCATGTTTGATCAATGGAGATTATCGTGTTGGGGAATTGATGACTACTGATAAACGCATTCCGTTAATTTCTGCGACAGGCTCCATTAGAATGGGAAAAATTGTTGCGCAAAAAGTAGCAGCCAGATTAGGAAAATCATTGTTGGAATTAGGAGGAAATAATGCCATTATTGTAACACCTGATGCAGATATAAAAATGACAGTTATTGGCGCTGTATTTGGAGCTGTTGGAACGGCTGGACAGCGCTGTACATCAACACGAAGATTGATCATTCATGAAAGTATTTATGATAAAGTTAAAAACGCCATTGTAGACGCTTATAAGCAGTTACGAATAGGTAATCCTTTAGATGAAAATAACCATATTGGCCCATTAATCGACAAAGATGCTGTACATATGTATCAGGGCGCATTGGATAAAGTAATTGACGAAGGTGGTAAATTAGTTATTGAAGGTGGCATACTATCGGGTGAAGGTTATGAAAGCGGATGTTATGTGAAACCAGCCATCGCCGAAGCCGATAATAGTTTTGAAATAGTGCAACATGAAACTTTTGCACCAATACTTTATTTGTTAAAATATTCGGGTGGGGTAGAGAATGCAATTGAAATCCAAAATGGCGTAGTACAAGGACTTTCTTCGGCTATTATGACCAATAATTTACGTGAAGCCGAACGATTTCTTTCTGTTGCCGGTTCAGACTGTGGTATTGCCAATGTTAATATAGGTACTTCAGGAGCCGAGATCGGTGGTGCCTTCGGTGGTGAAAAAGAAACAGGAGGTGGACGTGAATCGGGATCTGATGCCTGGAAAGTGTACATGAGACGCCAAACAAATACGATTAATTATACTACAGAATTGCCTTTGGCCCAAGGTATAAAATTCGATCTATAATGCGATTTTA
Organism: uncultured Aureibaculum sp.; assembly: GCA_965369125.1. GTDB lineage: Bacteria > Bacteroidota > Bacteroidia > Flavobacteriales > Flavobacteriaceae > Aureibaculum. Next base: position 4,884 of record CBDUPN010000054.1, read on the forward strand.
GAATAAAAACAATTAAAAACCGTTTCTAATTGGAAGCGGTTTTTTATTTTTAAGAACTATTTTGGTATAAAGTTTGACATAGTATTTAAGATAATTCAATAATTATCAATTATTTAAGATTAAAAATTATGAAGAAACAACTACTTTTTATATTATTTTCAATATTTCTCTTAAGCTTTATAGGCTTAACTAATCAGGAAGACAGATGGCTGGCTCCGGATGGTGCTAAAAAGCTAAGCAACCCTGTTGATGCTTCTGATAAAGCCGAATCTGTAATGCGTGGTGCTAAAATATTTAAAACTCGCTGTATGATTTGTCATGGACCTCAAGGCAAGGGTGATGGGATTGGTGGTAAGGCGCTTACACCTAAACCACAAAACCTAACTTTACCAATGGTACAAGCCCAAACAGACGGTGAAATATTTTGGAAAGTAACGAATGGAAGAAATGATATGATTAAATGGGGCCCTATCTTAACAGAAGCCCAACGCTGGGATCTGGTTAATTATGTAAGAACATTAAAATAACCTAGTTGCTATATGTTACCTTCCGCAAAACACGCTTTGCCTCTTTTAAATTGATATAAGCGGTCTTATCGCTTAGGTTTTTTAGAAATGGTTGTGCCAATTCCAGTTTATCTTTTGCTTCTTTAAATCCGTTTAATGAACATATTAGGTAGGTTGTAGGCAATTGCTCCAGATCTAGCATTTCATTGCTATTTAAAGGAATGTTCTTCTCTAGCTTATCTAAAATGGCGTTATTACTATTATAAATATGTTGCAGAACTATTTGATCATAAATGGGCGGTTTAAAAAGCAACTCAGTAGCAATGTCGTAGATCCCATTATCCTTAAAATTAATCACTGTTTTTTCTAATGGATAAAAAGTATGATCTGAATCGATACCTAAATGGACATATTCGGTAATTATAAAAGATTGGCTATTATATTCAATTTCTACTTCATCTAAGGCAGAATAAAATAGGCGTATCTGCTCATTGATCAGCTCTATATCTACTCTGGAATACAATGTTTTAGAATCTACCACCTTTTTTATACCGGCCCAACATACCACAAAATGATCTTTAAATACTTTATAGGTAGGATGTAAACTCTTTTTGTGATCTTTCATAAAATCGAAGACACCATTTAGAGTTAACTCAATATTATTTAGCGCATTCTTTTCGATCGCTTCAACAATCGATTTATTGGTGTTTTTTAATTCTAAATGTGCGGCTGGAATTGAATTGCTGCCTTGACGTAGAAAAATATCATTTTTCTTATATTTCCATATATTTTTTTTGAGGGAAGTTATTTTTTTAATTGGGTTAATGGTAACCAAACCCACAACCCTGTATCTGGGTAATCGGGGAAATGCGATATTTTCATATTGAATTTTTGGAGGATTTACGAAATAGGCATTTACCAAATTTTGAATTTTACTGTCGTCGAAAAAATCTACACCAACAATTTTGTTGCTTTCATCCTCAACGCCAATAACGATATATGAATTATTTTCCGGATTAGAATTAGACAATGCACACACGTGTTTTAAAAACTTTGCTTTGCCTTCTCTGGAATCTAAATTTAGCTTCATTTTTTTATCATAGAAGCTATTCTCATCGTTGTAGGCCAATAAGTTCATTATCAATAGACGCTTGTTGATCATTGCTTGGAATAATATATCATAAAAGTACAAAAAAACCGCCTCAGAATCTCTGAGGCGGCGTATGGTTGAACTTAATCAACCAAAATCAACTAACCAAACCTTATCTTTATACTTTTGTATTTCTTTTTTTAATATTTCTTTTGACTTTAAATCGTTTTCTTCCTTCAGTCTCTTGACCTTTTTCCAACCCATTTTTATATTGGATGTTTCTTCGTCCTTTAAAATCATAGGTTGTTCCAGAATCGACATGGAATAAACTAATTTCACCATCATTTAGAACGCTCAATTCGAACTCTTCATTGTCAAAGAAATCATAATCTAATGTTAATATTTTAAGATCTTCATAACCATCCACATCAAAGACCTCATAACCACCTACATAGTCCCAATTAATATAGTCAATATTCGTGCCAAACTCATCTTGTGAAGACCTGAATGTATTCAAATCTTCGGGTGTAAATTGTAAGTAATTTTCACTATCAAATTCGTTCAAAGCACCCGCCTGACTGGTATATGTCTTTTCCCAGGCAACATACTCCTGTAAGAAGTATTCTATGTTATCATAAAATACAAGATCATAATCAAAACTATTCTTTTGGTATCCAATTAAGTAATAAGAAGTATTGGTATATGTATCTCTAATTTTAATTTCATCACGCCTCAATTGGACAACCTCAAGATCAATAAAACCATCAAGATTATGATCTATTTCGAGAACGCCATTAAAAGTATCATAATACCCAATCGGGACCCCGTAACCATTTCCAACTGATCCTATTCCAACCAGGTTATTATTGGCATATAAACGCCCGCCTTGAAAAGAAATTGTGAAAGCTTTTGACAAAAACGGTACATCACTATTTCCCGTGGTTCTATTATAATCTACATACCATAGGTCGTATGAAGTTACCAGTTGCTCGAGTGAAATAGAATGATCAAAATCATCTATAGCTACGATACACGAACTTAATAAGGTTACGGTTAGAAATAGTCCTGTAAGTAATTTTAAAGCTTTCATAAGCACAGTTTTTAATGTTTCCGTTATATAGAAACCAAACTCTGTGCCAAAAAAAATTATGGGTAGTAAATTGGCTTTTCTTTTTTCAAGTTTTCAACCTTATAATAATGTTTCTTTTTTTTGATAAAATAACTAATAACACATTCATTATCAGATATTTCAAAAGGGTTCTGGCTTGTAGCTCCTCGTACTTTATTCACCATTTCCTCTTTCGGATCTGAGTGCATAACAATATTTCTATCTTTATGAGAGATACTTGTGAAATTACCTTTTAAGACCTGTATTGAAGCCGTAGTATTTAGGTCTAATTTAGTCACATCACTTTTAAAATAAACAGAATCAAAAACGATGTCTTTTGAAACAATACCTGCTAATTCTATTTGTACAAAGGTTCCTTTAGATCCCGGTTGACCACCAAACCAATCCTGGTAATAAGCATTGCTAATCGTAAAAGGGGGATTTTTATCAAATTGAGCACTCCCGCATTGCGTGAAAAAAGTAAAAACAAATAGGCTAATTGCCATTATTGATAAAGATTTCATAATTATAGTTTTTATAAGCGGTACAAAAGAAATGCCAAAGTTTAATAGGCTCTTTTACTTATACCTTCATAAAAGTTAATAAAGGCCCTGTTAACTACTTTAGTACCTCCTATAGTTGGGTAGTTACCTGTAAAATACCAATCTCCGGCATTCTTGGTACAAGCCTTGTGTAAGTTTTCAATCGACTGAAATATGACGTTTATTTCTGCATTTATATTTTCAGTTTTTAACATTTGGGCAATTTTATCAGAAATCTGTTCTGGAGTAAATGGCTTATAGACCTCACGCACATAATTTTCGATAAGATCATCTTCTAAGGTATCTTGCTTTTTGCATTTTTTATAGACTTCATCTAAAATATTTACTTGATCGGTTTCCTTTAATAATTGGATAGTAGCTCTAAAGGCAATAAATTCCTCAAGTTTTGCCATGTCTATACCATAACAATCAGGGTATCTGATCTGCGGGGCCGAAGAGACGATCACTATTTTTTTAGGATGTAGCTTGTCTAATATTTTAATAATACTCTTTTTTAGGGTAGTGCCCCTTACAATACTATCATCAATGATCACGAGATTGTCCTCAGGTTTTACTACGCCATAGGTAATATCGTATACATGGGCTACGAGGTCATCCCGACTGTTATCATCTGCTATGAAAGTTCTTAATTTCGCATCTTTTATGGCAATTTTTTCTATCCGTGGCCTTTCTGATAATATTTCTGTTACCTTTTTTAATGATAGATTGCGTTGGCCCTTAAGTAATCGTTCTAATTTGTGTTTGTTTAAATACTCCTCAGCTGCTTCGGTCATCCCAAAAAATGAGGTTTCTGCGGTATTAGGGATATAAGAAAAAACGGTATTTTTAATATCGTTATTAATACTTTTAAGAATATTGGGAAAAATGAATTTTCCTAATTTTTTTCGCTCCTGATATATTTCGGCATCACTACCTCTTGAAAAATAAATACGCTCAAATGAACATGACATCTTTGGTTTTTGTTCCATCACTTGCTCAACAGTAATCGAACCGTCTTTTTTGATAATAAGCGCATGAGCCCTTTCTAACTCTTGAACTAAATCATAATCAACATTAAATGCAGTTTGTATCACGGGTCTTTCAGAGGCAACTACGACCACTTCATCATCTTTATAATAATAGGCCGGTCTAATTCCTGAAGGATCTCTTAAAACAAAAGCATCACCATGCCCAATTAATCCAACCATGGCATATCCACCATCCCAGTTTTTCGAGGCCCGTTGAAGAATTTTGGTGATGTTTAATTCTTTTTCTATATAGTGAGATGCTTCTTTTTTACTGATACCTTTATCTTTGCATTCCTGATAAATTTTCGATACTTCATCATCTAAAAAATGTCCAATTTTTTCCATGACCGTTACGGTATCGGTATTTTCTTTGGGATGCTGGCCCAGTTCTATCAATTCTTGTAACAACTCATAAGAATTGGTCATATTAAAATTACCGGCTACGATAAGATTTTTATGTCTCCAATTATTTTGACGTAAAAAAGGATGGACACTCTCTATACTATTCTTTCCAAAGGTTCCGTAACGCACATGACCCAAATAAATATTACCTAAATAGGGCAAGTTCTCAACCTGCCAATTAACATCATTTTTTTTATCAGGATTTTTTTCCAGGTCAATATTTAACCTTTCGTTTATCTGTGCAAAAATATCCTGAATAGGCGATTGCTGGTTAGACCGCACTCTACTTATATAACGGGTACCGGGTTTTACGTCAAATTTAATACTGGCAAATCCCGCCCCGTCTTGTCCGCGGTTGTGTTGTTTTTCCATTAACAAGTACATTTTGTTAATGGCATAAAAAGAAGTACCATATTTTTTTTGGTAATACTCAAGTGGCTTTAGAAGTCTTACCAAGGCAATTCCGCATTCGTGCTTTATAGCATCACTCATTTTTAATTATTTAAAAAAAAATTCCGCAAAAAAAAAGCGGAATAAAGTATTTAATTTAATTCTATTTCAAATTGAGTCAATTCTTTGAATCGACGCAAGCGCTTATGAATTTCTTCACTTTTTAGATCTTCCATTCTTCTGGTACCGAATTTTTCGACACAAAAGGAGGCCAGGTTAGAACCGTAAATCACGGCATTTTTCATATTTTCAAAAGAAATATCTTTGGTTTTCGCTAAATATCCTATAAAACCACCTGCAAAAGTATCGCCGGCTCCTGTTGGGTCAAATACTTCTTCCAGCGGTAAGGCAGGAGCAAAGAAGATATTACCTTTATGAAATAATAAGGCCCCATGCTCTCCTTTTTTGATAACAACATATTTCGGTCCGAATTTAGCAATACGCTGTGCCGCCTTAACCAATGAATATTCACCACTCAACTGACGCGCTTCTTCATCGTTAATAGTAAGTACATCAATTTTCTTTAGTACTTCTATAAGCTCATCCCAAGCATTGTTCATCCAAAAGTTCATGGTATCTAAAACTACTAATTTTGGACGTTTAGGAATCTGCTGTATGACAGCCATTTGAACAGATGGGTGTAAATTACCCAGCATTAAAAAATCACAATCTTTAAAATTTTCAGATACTTTTGGTTTAAAATCCGCCAATACATTTAGATCAGTGATTAGTGTATCTCTCGAATTCATATCGTTATGATATTTGCCTTTCCAAAAAAAGGTTTTACCTCCTTTTACTATTTCGATGCCAGAGGTATCGATATTTTTAGAATTCAACATTTCAATATATCCGGAAGGGAAATCATCTCCAACCACCGAAACAATGGCAGATTTAACGTTAAACTGGGCTGCTGCCAGACCAATAAAGGTTGCCGCACCTCCCAAAATCTTATCGGTTTTACCAAAAGGTGTTTCTATTGCATCGAAAGCGACCGTTCCAACAATTAAAAGTTTACTCATGTTCACATTCTTACGTAACTTTGCAAAAATAACTTTTAATAATGACTATAAAAGAAATACAGGAAGAAATTGTTGATGAATTTTCAATGTTCGAAGATTGGATGGAAAGATATGAATATATCATAGAATTGGGTAAATCTATTCCCTTGATTGCCACAAAATATAAGACAGATGATAATATTATTACAGGATGCCAATCGAAAGTGTGGCTCCATGCAGAACTAAAAGGGAAAACGATTGAATTTACCGCAGATAGCGATGCCATTTTAACGAAAGGTATTATTGCCTTGCTTTTAAGAGTATATTCAAATCGAACTCCTCAAGAAATATTGGACGCCGACACTTCTTTTATAGATGAAATCGGATTGAAAGAACATTTATCTCCTACAAGGGCGAATGGTTTAGTTTCAATGATTAAGCAATTAAAATTATATGCTGTTGCCTATCAATCGAAATTAACACAATAATTGTATATTTGCCCTTATTTAGAATCATTTTAAAAAGAAGGAAATGACTGAAGTGCAAATGCAAGAAATTGGAGATAAAATAGTTGAAGTTCTTAAAACTATTTACGATCCAGAAATTCCAGTGGACATATATGAATTGGGATTGATATACGATGTATTCGTGAACGATAACGACGAGGTGAAAATTTTAATGACGCTTACTTCACCAAATTGCCCTGTTGCAGAAACCTTACCAATTGAAGTTGAAGAGAAAGTTAAAACCTTGGAAGAGGTAAAAAATGCCGAAGTTGAAATCACCTTCGATCCGCCATGGACACAAGATATGATGAGTGAAGAAGCAAAATTAGAATTAGGGTTTTTATAAATGTCGAATGAAATTGTCAATAGAGTCGCAAAAAGTAATCTTATTACAATAGACCTTGAAGATTTTTATCCTGAAGGTAAAAGAATTATTTTCGACATTTCGGAGTGGTTGTTTGAAGGATTAATCCTGAGAGAAAAAGATTTTCGTGAAAAGGCTGAACAATACGATTGGAACTTGTTTAAGGATTGTTATGTGGCCTTAACATGTTCAACTGACGCTATTATACCCTCCTGGGCCTATTTATTGATCGCAACGAAGATGAGTCCTGTTACAAAAAAAGTAGTTGTTGGGGATCTTGAATTATTAGAAACTGTAATTTTTCAAGAAATTATTTCAAATATTAATATCAAGGACTATATAAACAAGCCGGTGATTATAAAAGGTTGCGCAAACAAGCCCATACCTCCTTCAGCCTCCGTACAACTTATTGAAAAATTAATTCCTTTCGCAAAAACCATCATGTTTGGCGAGGCATGTTCTTCTGTGCCTTTGTTTAAAGCAAAAAAGTAGCTTAAAAATTTGCTAGTCGGAATTATTTTCTATTTTTGCGCCCGAATTAAAAATTAGAATAGAAATGAAAAAATTATTATTTGCATTGGTTATGATGTTTATATTTACATCGATAAATGCTCAAACCTTAGAAGAATTAAAGGCAGAACAAGCCCCTAAAAAAGATTCTATTGCTGCATTACAAGGAAAAGTTAATGCGATTCAGGCTAAAATAGACGCTTTACCGGGATGGAAAAAAGGTGCTTTTGGAACTATAGGTGCTAATCTTTCGGGATTTGATAATTGGTATTCAAAAGGGAAACCGAATTCGGCCGCTGGAAATATAGGATTTACCGTGAATGCTTTTGCGAATTTAAAAGAAGAAAAGTTTTTTTGGAGAAATTCTGCTAACGTCAACTTAAGTTGGGTGAAATTTGATGATAAAGATGACCCCAATGACAATTCTGAGTTTCAGGAAGCTACTGATGTTTTTACTATTACATCTTTATATGGGAGGAAAATAAGTGAAAAATTTGCGATTTCAACTCTGGGCGAATACAGAACAACGATTTTGAGTAATTTTAATGATCCCGGTTATCTTGACCTTGGGGTAGGAGCGACCTGGACGCCTATAACCGATCTGGTTGTTGTAATACATCCTTTGAACTATAACTTTGTATTTAGTAAAGGAGAAAGCGTTTTCGAATCATCTTTAGGTGCTAAGATCGTTGCAGATTATACAAGGAAATTAGGTGATGTTAACTTTAAAACAAATCTATCTATGTTCCAGAGTTATAAAAGTTCTGATTATTCTAACTGGAC
>CBDUPN010000055.1:0-12969 GCA_965369125.1 uncultured Aureibaculum sp.
AATTTCGTTTGCAAAGCAAACAAAACTTTAAAACAAACCAGAATCTAATTGCCGCATTATAATTTTATTTTTTCATATATTCTAGCCATATGATCAAAATATATTTCTCTTTACTGTTTTCCTTTCTTCTCAAAAGCAATATTCATATACAAACATTTCCACATCACCTTTTTAATTTCTCCAGTAATGAGTAAAATAATTAAGGTTAAAGCCTAAATCCAATATTATATCTGCACTAATGGGGGCTTTACCTGTTTTATTATATTGTTTTAAAATTTTTCGATTTAACTTAAGTTGATTGTCAACTTGATAATAAAACTTTGGAGCTTCCTCTTGTGAAAGTTTATAGTGGTAACAGCTTTTACATTATTGATCACAAAACTTCTTATCGATCCATGGCTATAATTCAGCGTGGCCTCTACTCTGTCCTAAAAATTTATATCTTTAACCAGCTTAATTTCTTAGCGGCATAGTCCGCAGGACTATTCCACGCCGAATTCATAGCCTAACCGTTACCTGCAAGCCAGAAGTATGCATTATCCTTTAAATATTTAAAAAATATTATAACAAAAAAAAATATAATTTGTTTTTGTTAGGATTCCTTACTATATTTGTATGGCAATAGTGCAAAAACCTAAATTTTATAACAATGAGTAAATCAATTTTTTATCACGCAGGTTGTCCGGTTTGTATCAGTGCAGAACACGACATCGTAGGATTAATAGGAAACGAAAACGTCGAAATAGTGAATATCGGCGAAAATAGATCAAGAATTAAGGAAGCTGAAAAAGCCGGCGTAACCTCTGTTCCGGCATTGCTCACACCCACCGGCAATGTTTTACATTTGAATTATGGCGCTTCCATAGCTGATGTAAAAGGCTAATTTTTAAATATATTAAAATATGAAAGTTTCAGTTTGGGATACGTATGTAGCACAAAAAAATGGTAAAATAATGCACTTTGACATTTTAGTGCCAAGTGACTTGAAAAATGAAGACACCATTTACGCTTATGGTAAAGAATACTTACAAACAAAACCCTTTAAAACAGGTAAACTGACATCAAAGGAATGTCGTTTTTGTCATATTGAAGAGGCAACTCAAGAAATGACAGATAACATAAACAAAAATGGTTATGCCATTATAGAAATGGAAAATTGCCATTAATTTAATTAGGATTACTAACTTTGCCTGTCGACTAACTTCGACAGGTTTTTTTATTATGGATAGTAGTATTTTTAATCCGCAAGAACAAGAGCATCATATTTCGAGTAAGATCGTCGTAGGACTTGAGCGCATTTCTGAAGTTTTTAAAATTTTACTTTGGGAAAAAGCAAAATTAGTTGGATTAAGCCCCATTCAAATTCAGTTACTTATTTTTATCACATATCACAAAGAAGAACTGTGTAATGTAAGTGCTTTAGCAAAAGAGTTCAATATTACAAAACCGACTATAAGTGATGCTGTTCGTATTTTAGAAAAGAAAGGTTTGATTATTAAAGATTTTTCTTCAAATGACAATCGCAGTTACGCTATCAAGGTATCAGATACAGGCAAAAAAATGGTTGCCGAAATTGAGAATTTTGCCAACCCGCTTAGAGACCAACTTGAAGGAATTCAACAAGTAGAATTAGAATCACTTTTTAGCACTTTAAGCAAATTGATCTACCAATTGAACCAAGCCGAAATTCTAACGGTTCAGCGAACTTGTTATGGATGTAAATTTTACGACCGGCAAGGAATGAAAGATTATTGCAACTTATTGGATAAAGAATTACACAATAATGAAATAAGATTGGATTGCCCAGAATATACAGAAAAACCGGTAGGTAACAATATCTAAAAACAAATCTTAAAAAAATGTCAGAATTTTTAGAAAAACATAGTCAAGATATTATTTACGGTATAATAGTTATTGTGGCAGTCATAGTTTTGCGTCTATTGACAAATACATTGCATCATTGGCTCGATAAAGAAAAAAATAGAAAGTTTCCCGGAGAGACGATGAAACCTTTGAATTTTTTAAAGCGTATTCTTAATGCCCTTTGGATTATATTAGGGATTATAGCACTAAGCTATCTTTTTGTTGAGAATCAAAATAAAGGCATTATTATCGATAATTTTAAAACGGTGCTTTATATAGGTGTAGTGATATCAATTACCATTATTGTAGCTACCACTGTTAATTTATGGTTTAAGATCGATATTCAAAAAAAGTTAGAAAATGAACAAGACCCAACCAGTTTTAAATTTTTAAGATATGTAGTCCTTGTAGGGATTTATTTCATTGGTATTATGCTTTGCCTGTTGGCATTTCCTTCGCTTACAGGTGTTGCCAAAACAGCTTTAGGAGGTGCCGGTGTGCTAGCCCTTATTGCCGGCCTTGCGGCACAAGAAGCCCTGGCGAATATCATAGGTGGCTTATTTATTATTTCTTTTAAGCCTTTTAAAATTGGAGACCGCGTTAAAGTAACAGACACCATGGTTGGCACTGTTAGAGATATTACACTGCGGCATACTGTAATCCGCAATTTTGAAAATAAGATGATTGTGATTCCAAACGCCATAATCAATAAGGAAAAACTCATTAATTTTGATATGGGTGAACTAAAAACGTGTGAACGTATTGAGATTGGAATATCGTACGATAGTGATATTGATTTGGCAAAGAAAATCATGCAAGAAGAATGTGAGAAACATCCACTAATTTTAGACAACCGTACAGAATTGGAAATACAAGAAGGTAAACCCATAGTTAAAACTGCGATAACAGAATTAAACGAATCTTCAATGACCGTACGGGCTTGGACATGGGGAAGAGATTTTAGCGATAGTTTTCAACTAAAAATCGATGTATTAGAAAGTATTAAAAAACGTTTCGATAAAGAAGGTATTGAAATACCATTTCCGTATAGAACCATCGTGATGAAAAACGATATGGATTCTCAAGCTAAAAAGAAAATACAGCCCAATGAGTAGCACAGAGCAAGCTTTAATAGAACGTATCAAAGAACTGACCTGTCTCTACGAGGTGTCATCGATCATCGTTAATTCTGATTCTAAATCGATGTTAGATACCCTCCGCGCTATTGCATTGAGCTTAAAAAAAAGTTTCTATACACCAAAAAGCACCGAAATAGCTATCGAAACACCAGGCTATACCTTTAAAACAGGAGCCATAAATAAAAAGAACTGTATAACTTCAGATATCATCATCTTTAATAAGATCGAAGGCAGTATTATAGCGTCTCTAAATGATGCCAAAGGTAAATTTCTTAGTGAGGAGCAACCCCTTTTGAATAATGTAGCTCTCAAACTTGGCAACCTACTAGAGCGCCTGGAAATCCAGAAAAACGAAAAATCGTTAAAACGGCAGATGGAGCGTGCTGACCGTCTTGGTATTTTAGGAGAAATAACTGCGGGAATAGCGCATGAGCTAAATACACCACTTGCAAACATTTTAGGCTTTGCAGAATTATTAAAAGATGATTTAAAGGCTGACAAACGCGCCGCGGAAGATCTCGATAAAATTATTCAGAATGCCATATTTTCAAGAGAAGTAGTAAAGAAACTCATGTTCTTTGCCTGTGAAATGCCACAAGAGATGAAGGAAGTAAATATTGTTCCAAGCATAAAAAATGCCATTGCCCTACTCGATGCTTCTTTTAAAAAAGCAAATGTTAAATACATAGTCAAAATTGATGAAGAGTCGCTTATTCTTCGTGCAGACAAGGTACAGCTCACTCAGATCATTTTTAATTTAATTATAAATGCTATCTATTTTTCTCCAAAGAACGGATTGGTTGTCATTGAGGCCTTTCAATCGCAAAAGGATATTATTTTGAAAGTAATAGATGAAGGCACAGGATTATCAAAAGATGCGTTGGAAAAGGTTTTTCAACCCTTCTTTACTACTAAGCCTACAGGTGATGGTTCTGGTCTAGGCTTAAGTGTTGTTCATGGCATTGTAGCCAGTCACAACGGAACTATAACAGCAGAAAACAATAAGGATAAAGGTGCAACATTTACAGTAAAACTCCCTAAATCATAAACGATGAAATTACAAAAGGAAAATATACTTATTGTGGATGATGATATTAACATTCTGGAACTCCTCCAACGGCATTTACAGTCATGGAACTACCATACTTATAAGGCTGTCTCGGTGAAGGAAGCTGTCACTATTTTACGAGATACAAAGATTGACCTGCTTATAACAGATCTTAAAATGCCCGAAATAGATGGTTTTGAACTCATCAAGTTTGTATCAGAACATTATCCTAAGCTTCCTAAACTTGTAGTAACCGGTTATCCTTCGGTGCAAGATTCTCTGGCTTCTATTAAATCTGGCGTAGTAGATTATTTAACCAAGCCCTTTACAAAAGAGGAGCTAAAAGCCGGCATTGATAAGTCTATTTTACCTTCGAAAGGAAAATCACAAAAAACAGCTATACCCTCAAAAGACCGGCCTGACAGACAGGGAGAAAAAAATAAAGCTTATGGTGATATTATAGGAAATTCAGAAAAGATAAACGATGTTATTCAAATTATAGAGCGTGTAAAAGATAATAAGGCCACCATATTTATTAAAGGCGAAAGCGGCACAGGTAAAGAGCTGGTTGCTAGAGCAATACATTATAATGGCAAATTTTCGAGAGCACCATTTATTGCAGTGAATTGTGGGGGTATTCCAGAGAATCTTCTTGAAGCTGAGTTATTTGGATATATAAAAGGGGCATTTACCGGTGCCGATACCAACAGAGAAGGTTTTTTTCAAGCAGCAAATGGAGGTACTATCTTCTTGGATGAAATAGGAAACGCTTCACTAGCGGTACAATCTCGTTTATTACGCGTACTTCAAGAAAAAGAGGTTGTAAAAGTTGGCGCAACAAAAGCTGAAAAGATTGATGTTCGTATTATAGCAGCCACCAATAGTGATTTACGAGACTTGATCAAAAAACAGAGCTTTAGAGAAGATTTGTATTATCGATTGACCGTGGTAGAAATTCTTATAGCACCATTACGAGAAAGAAAGGATGATATCCAATTATTGGTTGATAAATTTCTCTTTAAATATGGCGTGGAGTACAAAGACCGATTTATAAAAATTACACCTGATGCTTTAGCCATCTTAGAGCGATATGATTGGCCAGGAAATATTAGAGAATTAGAAAATATTATTCAACGTGCTGTGATTATGTGTGACAAGATCATCGATGTTGAACATTTGCCAGAGCATTTAAAATATGTATTAAGCCTATCTCCGGAAACATTGGTTCCTCTAAAGGTAGTTGAAAAACAATATATTGAAAAAGTATTGAGAGCTACTGGCAATAATAAATCTAAAGCTGCCGAAATTCTTCAAATAGATCGAAAAACCATTCGACAAAAACTTTCAGAATAAGCATTTTTAACTGGTACATTTTTACGCAACTGGGTAATTTTGTACCAGCCTCTTATTTAATCAAAAACATTTATTAGCACCCGAAACCCCTATAAACAAAGGGGTTTTGGTGTTTTATGACTTTAAGTAACATTGTCTTGGCATAGGTATTGCCTTTTGGTATGTAAATAACATTAAAAAAATCTATTATGAAACATTTTAATATTTGCCCGATTTGTGCACATCGCAATTCTTGCGTCTTAACAGCACAAAAAGATAAAGTTTGGGATTGCAGTGAGTATGATGAACTCCAACCAAATAAAGCACATACTAAAACAGTACAACAACCTGAACGGGAATTGGAATTGGTTTAATTATTTAATCCTAAAAATTATGTTTTTGAACACATTAATATCCATAATAACAACTCGAAAGACCATAGAGAAAAAATCGAGTAACAGAACATCTATAAATAAAAATCTTACAAAAAAGTATTACGAGAGATCCATAATCAATAGATATTTCAAGTAAGAACTTTAAAGCGCGCTAATAATACCAATAACGGTAGATTAAAAAACAGTATCGAATAACATTGGTACAGTAATAAACATAAAAAGTAAAATATGAATTTAAAAACATTTATTAACATATTTCCGAAAAGAAGGACTATGAATGAAAAATTAAGATTTGTAACCATTAGAACGAGTCCGTATAAATTTTCAAACAAAAGTAGATATCGTAGAAACGATTAACATTATTATAAAAAAATAACAAATGACAACATTAACGGCAGAAGTAAAAAAAGAAATCAAAAAAGTACCTGTCAGAGGTATGATGGATAACGTTATGGAGCAATTTAATAGTGCTGCAGACAAAATTAATCTTCATCCAAACATTAGAAGAATTTTAAGCATTACCAACAATGAGATTGTTGTCAATTTTCCTGTAAAGATGGATAATGGAGAGGTAGAAATTTTTACTGGATATCGAGTACAACATAACAACGCTTTAGGTCCTTACAAAGGTGGTTTGCGATACCATCCAACAGTAGATATCGATGCTGCAAGGGCTTTAGCTATGTGGATGACCTGGAAAACATCATTAGCAGGATTGCCTTATGGAGGCGGAAAAGGAGGTATAAAAATTGATCCTTCAAAATATTCGCAATCGGAATTAGAGCGTATTACAAGACGTTTTACGTTTGCCTTAGCTGATAATATTGGACCAGAACATGACATTCCAGCTCCTGACGTAAATACCAACAGTCAAACTATGGCGTGGATAGCAGATACTTATATGAGTACGCGTCCACCTGCAGAACGTACCGCAAATCAACATGTTGTAACAGGAAAACCAGATGCAAGTGGTGGACTAGAGGGAAGAGATAGAGCAACTGGCTATGGTGTGTATCTATCGATAAAGTTTTGGGCCGAGAAAAACAATACATCTTTAGAAGGTAAGAAGTTTATAGTACAAGGCTTTGGTAATGTAGGCTATTGGGCTTCACATTTCTTAGAAAAAGATGGCGCAATATTGGTTGGTGTACAAGATGCTTATGGAAGTATTCAAAATCAAGGCGGTATAAAAGTTGAAGATCTATATGCTTATAGCCGCGTTAACAATGGCAGTATTGTAGATTTTCCAAATGCCATGTCTGTTGAGCAGCATAAATTCTTCTCTTTAGATTGTGATATCTGCATTCCTGCTGCTTTAGGTAATCAAATTACTAAAGAAAATGCACCAAATATAAAAGCGAGTCTTATCGCAGAAGGAGCGAATGGACCTACCAACGTAGAGGGTGAAAAGATCCTGTTAGAGAGAGGCGTTACCATTATTCCAGATATTTTATGCAATTCGGGAGGTGTAGTTGGTAGTTATTTTGAATGGTTGCAAAATCGTAATGGAGAGCTTTGGCAATTAGATGAAGTTATGGTAAAGCTAGAGAAGAAATTAAAAGAATCGTTTGAAAAAGTCTATCAATATGCTGAACGTGAAGCCTTGGACATGCGTACCGCAGCCTTCTGTATAGCCATCGAGCGTATAGAAAAAGCATATATTCAAAGAGGGATATTTCCATAAAATAAGGATATAAAATTTTAAAATAACAATACAGAAGTGGTGTTGTACATAAGTACAATAACAAGGGACTATTGGAGTGAATAAATCAAAAAATAGAAAAAAATGAAAGCATTAGTTTATTATGGCGATCATAAGATCGCGTTAGAAGAAAGACCAAAACCAACAATCATAAAGCCCACAGATGTAATTGTGAAAGTTTTAAAAACAACTATTTGTGGAACTGACTTAGGTATCTACAAAGGCAAAAACCCTGAAATCGAAAGTGGTCGTATACTTGGGCATGAAGGTGTAGGAATTATTGAAGAAATTGGGGATAGTGTTACTCAGTTTAAAAAAGGAGACAAAGTTTTGATTTCATGCATTACATCTTGTGGTTCTTGTGAATATTGTAAAAAACAACTATATGCACATTGTAAAGATGGAGGCTGGATTTTAGGATATATGATCGACGGAGTACAAGCAGAATACGCGAGAATTCCTCATGCCGATAATAGCTTGCATAGGATACCTAAAAACATTGAAGATGATATAGCTGTTTTATTAAGTGATATTCTGCCCACCGGTCATGAAATTGGTGTGCAATACGGAAATGTAAAACCCGGAGATGAAATTGCCATAGTTGGCGCCGGTCCTGTTGGAATGTCTGCACTTTTAACAGCTCAGTTCTACTCTCCTTCTAAAATAATCATGATTGATCTAGATGACAACAGACTGAAATTGGCTAAAGAATTAGGTGCTACACATACCATTAATTCTGGAACTACAAATGTAGAAGAAGCCATTAAAAAAATAGTTGGCGATGAAGGTGTTGATGTTGCAATAGAAGCAGTTGGAATTCCTCAAACTTGGGATATTTGCCAAAAAATAGTGAAGCCAGGAGCTCATATTGCTAATGTAGGTGTACATGGTAAAAAGGTAGATTTCAATATTGAAAAACTTTGGATTAAAAACCTTACCATCACTACCGGACTTGTAAACACAAATACAACGCCAATGCTATTAAAAGCAACATCTGCTAATAATGCGCATTTAAAGAAAATGATTACACACCATTTCCCGCTTTCAGAACTTGAACATGCTTATCAAGTATTCTTAAATGGTGCTAAAGAAAAAGCAATGAAAATTATTATCAATAACAATTACTAACAATACAGATCTTATATAGGTGTAGTTAATTGCAAATATTATCAATTGACCAACCAATATGGTAATGGCAAAAAGCTTTTATCACTTGGTTCTTCAATCATACCTAATGCATTACGCAATCCGAAAGGTAAGTTGGAAGGTATTAGGAATGATTGCAAGAATGTAAGATTGTAAGTTCAAAGAGGAATATTTCCATAAAAAATAATATAAAAAATGTAGAGATGAAATACGGAAGTTTAATATTAGAGAAGAAAGAGTATGTGTATCTAAAGCGCCTACTGAATATATCAGGCTATGCTGAAGACCACGAAATTCAAAAGTGTTTAATGAAATTGTCTGAAGAATTAAAAATGGCGCATATAGTAGATGAGGAAGACATGCCTTCTGAAATTATAAGATTTAACAGTAAGGTTACAGTGCTTTTTGAAAATGGTACAGAAAAAATAGTTCAGGTAGTTATCCCAACGGAAAAGGATGTGAATAATAATAAAATTTCTGTGCTCACACCAATGGGCTCTGCATTGATAGGATATTCAAAAGATGATACGATCGAATGGGATTTCCCCAAAGGTAAACAGCGTATTAAAATAACCGAAGTAACCCAGGAAAAATCTTTTAGTAACATAGTCTAAAATTAGAAAATATGACAACAATAAATACCAAAATATTTTATAACGATGTTGATGTTGATGTTACGCACAACATCAATACGATAGAGTTAGATAATTGGATCAATCGTCTAAATTATATTAAGAAAGAATTGGATAATATCATAAGCATATATAATAAAGATCTAAAAAACAAAATAGCTGATCAAAGTGTGCTTGAACGCTTTCACAAAAAGGAAATTGAAAATGAGACCTTGTTAAATGCACTTCTTAAGTACTCAAATTCCAGATCTAATTTAGTGGAGTGTGAAGACATGCAATGCGATATGATCTATATTTCAGAACATGATAGTTACCGAAGAAGTTATTTATATCATTTAGATAAATACAGAAGACTTAAGGAAGAATTTTTCAATAAAGTACAAGGCAAGTTAACACTTTTATAAATTGACTAATTTTTTAAATACTTACCTGATATTTGACTTCAATATCAATATATAAAATAGACATAAGAAGATAGATTATTCTTCACCGGTTTATCGTAAAACCATTTACCACGAAAAATAGCCGCGATCAAAACTATAAATAATGAAAAAAGTAAATAATCCACTGTTATGCGACTTAGAAACTGGCATGTGTGAAACATCTGATGAAAATAAAAGCATCACATCTCAAAGCAATATGCAATCAACACATAAATCTATTAAGGCAATTTATTATACCGATCCTATTTGTTCGTCGTGTTGGGGCATAGAACCACAATTGCGTAAACTCAAATTAGAATATGGCGATGCTATTGAGATAGAATATAGAATGGGAGGATTGTTGCCCGATTGGAGTTACAATAGCGGTGGCATAGGAAAACCATCAGACGTGGCACATCACTGGGATGAAGTGAGTCTTCATTACGACATGCCCATTGATGGTGATATTTGGTTGGAAGATCCTTTAGAGTCATCTTATCTACCATCCATTGCATTTAAAGCCGCACAAATGCAAGACAATGAAAAAGCAATTCTATTTCTTCGAGAAATTAGAGAAATGGTTTTTTTACAAAAGAAAAATATTACAAAGTGGCAACATTTAGAAGTTGCTGCTAAAAAAGCAGGATTAAATATTGATCAGTTCAAAACCGATTATAAGGATAAAGCAAAAGATTCTTTTAATGAAGATTTGAAATTGGCAAAAGAACTGGGTGTAAGAGGATTTCCAACCATATTCTTAATAGACGAATCAGGTAAAAAAGAAACCGTTTATGGTACAAGACCCTATGCTTTTTACGAAATGGCCATTCTAAAATTAAATCCTAATGCAATAAAAAGTGAATACAGTAAAAATTGGGAAACACTCTACTCAAAATATACTTCACTCACGGCAAGAGAATTTTCCGTACTCTCGGGGATTCCTCGAAATGAAAGTGAAAAACAATTAAATGAGCTTGTTATAAAAGGGAATTTAAAAAAGCTTACAACCAAAAATGGTTCTATTTGGACAAGATAGTAGAATTAGGCTTTGAAACATTAACAAAAGACCCTTCAGTGTAAAAATATTGGTGGATTTCAACCGAAAATTAATAAACAATAGTAAATTTTAAAAACCTAAAAAAATGACTAAATTAAATTCAATCGGATTAGACGTAACTAAATCCAAAGTACTTGCGGAAAAACTTAATGAGCTCTTGGCAGATTATTCAATATTTTATCAGAATATCAGAGGATATCATTGGAATATAAAAGGAGATAAATTTTTCGAGTTACACGATAAATTCCAAGAGCTTTACGAAGATTTATTTATAAAAATCGATGAAGTTGCAGAACGTATTCGTACACTCGGTCACACTCCAAACCATAAATTTTCGATCTATCAAAAAGAAGCAAAGATCACTGAAAGTTCCGAAGTGGCTGATGGTATTCAGGATATGATAGACATTATTGAATCCTTCAAAATTATTATCATACTTCAACGAGAAGTTCTGGAGTTATCAGCAGATGCAGAAGACGAAGGAACGAATGCACTAATGAGCGATTACATTCGTGAACAGGAAAAATTGGTTTGGATGTATTCTGCCTATTTAAAATAATTATTTTAATTGCTATAAAGCGTATTCTGACAATGCAAAATCGTTCAAATTAAAAATAAAGGAAATATTGAAAATATAATTTTATGAAATACACTGAGAGCATCACAGGAATAAAAATTAACGTTCAGGCAGTAGATATCACCATCGGTGAAGACATGAAGGATACAATACGTAAATGTATTACACGTCTTAGTCGGTTTTATGACAAAATAGAATGGGCAGATATATATCTAGAAGATAAAAAAGAAAAAAGGACACAACAAAAACAGGTTAGTATCCGCCTGGGCATTCCGGGTAATGATCCCTTCGCTTCAGAGTATGGAGAGAATTTCCATGTGCTTTTGACCAATGTTGAAGATAAATTGAGGAGACAATTGGAAAAACGATAAATAAATTTTTATGGTAAAAAATATCATCAAGCATTAAAAATAAACTTACAAGTTCATAATCATGTCAACCACAGGTATTGTTGCTATTACAGATGATCCTGATGCACAAATGAAAAGGATTAGGATTTTCTACTCGTGATTTTCTAATAGCTATGTACCATTCTCAATGCAGATGTTATAAAATTATCCTAATCTTATAATTGAATTAATATTATCATTATGGACAAAAGAGTATTATTATTGACCGATTTTTCAAAAAACGCACTCAATGCGATTCGATATGGGTTAAATCTTTATTCAGATCGAAAATGTACTTTTCATTTTCTGAACACCTATAATGAAGATGGTTATTCAATTGACAGTCATACCTATAGACATTCAGGACATCGTTACTATGATAACAAAAAACAGAAAACCCAAGAACAGTTTGAAAATCTGATGCAAGTGCTTGGTCGGCACAACAAAAATCCAAATCATAGCTACCATACAATTGCAGCCAATAACTCCTTGCTTGAAGGCGTAAAAGATGCGATCGCAAAAAACGATATTGACATCATAATTTTGGGCAATAAGGGCATGACTAGTTCGAGAACCGTTGTATTTGGTACGAATTCCATCAATGTAATGGAAAACATAACGGTTTGTCCTGTATTGGCCATACCTGAAGACGTCAGATTTACAACCCCGAAAGAAATCGTTTTTCCTACGGATTACATAAATCCTTTTAAACGAAGGGAACTTAAATATTTGATTAATATTGCGCAAATGCATGATTCATATATTCGGGTGCTACATGTGAAAGAATCGGATAAATTGAACAAGGTACAACACGGTAACAAAGAATTGTTGAAAACCCTTTTTAAAGATGTCGATCATAGTTTCCATGAATTGGAAAATATGGCGGTAGATGCAGGAATCAAAGCTTTTATCGATAGCCGTGACAGCGATATGGTTGCTTTTGTCAACCAAAAACGCAATTTTTTCAGCAGAATAGGGTCAAAACCATTGGTCAAGGAACTAGGGTACCACTCGCGTGTTCCAGTGCTTGTATTAAAAAATCGTATTTAGGAGAAGAATATGCAGAAAAGAATATTTAGAAAACAATTAATAGATTGATATCAATCCAGCTTGACTGATGCTGCTTATGTACTTTAACCTGAAGGACCAATTTTAGTACACATCATATAGCTAATCGAAATATAATTTCATGCTATTTAATATAAATTGTATCTTTACAATAGTAAAGACAAATACAATTTGTGTTTAAATAGTTCTTTTTGATTTT
>CBDUPN010000056.1:0-12589 GCA_965369125.1 uncultured Aureibaculum sp.
CGCTCCGAAAAACGAGTGCAAATATATGGCTTTCTTTTATAAACAATCAATATTTTTTGTAATTTCAACACAAATTATATTATCATGAAATTTCAGCAGTTATTATTATTAAAACTTATTTTATTAAGTATTGTTTCCTGTGCGCAGGATAAGTCCATTCCGGAAAATCAAGATTATACATATGAAGTTATAGTAGATGATCTTAGCATACCATGGGGAATCGAATTTCTCCCGGATGAGTCAATTCTAATATCAGAAAAACAAGGAGATCTGATTCTCTATAAAAATGGAAAAAGATCTAAGGTAACCGGTTTTCCTCAAGTTAAGGTTCTTGGTCAAGGCGGGTTGATGGATATTAAATTGCATCCTGATTTTAAGAATAACGGTTGGATATATTTTGCATACGCCTCATCAGAAGGTGAAGGTAATGGGGCCAATACAGCTATAATAAGAGGAAAACTTCAAAACAATGCAATTGTACAAACTCAATTATTATATAAAGCATCACCCAATAGCACCAGGGGCCAACACTTTGGCTCAAGAATAGAATTTGATAATAATGGATATTTATTTTTTTCAGTAGGTGATAGGGGTAACCGAGATGAAAATCCGCAAGATATTACTAAAGATGGGGGTAAAATTTATCGTTTACATGATGACGGACGTATCCCAGCCGATAATCCTTTTATGAATTCCTCGGGTGCAAAAAAGGCGATCTATTCATTTGGACATCGAAATCCGCAAGGCATGGTAAAACACCCGCAAACAGGTGAAATATGGACACATGAACATGGTCCTAAAGGGGGTGATGAAATCAACATTGTAAAAGCAGGTAAAAATTATGGATGGCCTACAATAAGCTATGGAATTAATTATGACGGTACTTCTTTTACCGATCATACTGCGCTGCCGGGAATGGAACAACCATTACATTATTGGGTGCCATCTATTGCTCCTAGCGGAATGGAATTTATAACCAGTGATATTTATCCGAGTTGGAAAGGTAATTTATTAGTTGGGTCCCTAAAATTTCAGTACGTAGATCGATGTGTTCTTAATGGTGATAAAGTTACAAAAGAAGAAAAACTCATTGAAGGTGTTGGTAGGGTGAGAACCATTAAGCAAGGGCCAGATGGTTATATTTATGTAGGCGTAGAAAATGTTGGCATTGTTAAAATTATTCCGAAGAAATAATCTTAAATTTGTTGTATAGTAACCAATAAATAAAAAAATGCTCATTATAGGAATTGGTGGTGGTACGGGGAGTGGAAAAACCACCGTTGTTAACCAGATCATTAATGAACTACCAAAAGAAGAAGTTGGTGTAATATCTCAAGATTCCTATTATAAAGACACATCACATCTTAGTTATGAAGAGCGTGTTAAGATAAATTTCGATCATCCAAGATCTATTGATTTCGAACTTTTAGTAGAGCAACTCAAGGAGTTAAAAAAAGGGAACCCGGTTAACCAGCCTGTTTACTCGTTTGTCACTCATAACCGTACAACGGACACCATATTAACGCATCCGAGAAAAGTAATGATCGTTGAAGGCATTTTAATACTAACGCATCAAGATATTCGAGATATGTTTGATATTAAAATCTTTGTTCATGCCGACAGTGATGAAAGACTGATCAGACGCCTAAAAAGAGATATGGCAGAACGAGGGAGAGATATTGATGAGGTTTTATTGCGTTATCAAAACACCCTTAAACCTATGCATGAACAATTTATAGAACCTATGAAAGAATATGCCGATATCATTATTCCAAACAACAAATATAATACCGTTGCTGTTGATATTGTTAAAACAATTATTAACGAAAGATTATAAATACAAGGTATGACCTTCAAACAATTTAGAAATAATAAAATTGTAAGATTCTTAAGCAATAGATATGTCTTAATACTTTTGCTTTTTTTTATCTGGATGTTTTTTATGGATGAGAACTCTTTTCTTAATCACCGTGAATTAGATAAGGAAATTAATAAATTAGAAAAAGCCAACGAGTACTATCGCAGCGAAATGAAAAAGGATAAGAAAATTCTTAAGAACTTAGAAAATCCTGATTCCCTGGAAAAATTTGCAAGGGAAGAGTATAAAATGAAAAGAAAGGACGAAGATATTTATATTATTGAATTCGATTCTGTTAACAAGTAGATATGAAGGATTATTTATTTAGTGAGTTCGAACCGGTCACGGCGAAGCAATGGAAACAAAAGATCCAGGTCGATCTAAAGGGTGCCGATTATAATGAAACCTTGCTTTGGAAAACTAATGAAGGTATTGTTGTTAAACCTTTTTACCATCCCGATGAGTATGAAGCTTTGACGGAATTTAAAAACAATAAAGACTTCAATATCTGTCAATCAATTTTTATATCAGAAGTTAAAACCGCGAACTTTTTAGCCAAAGATGCTTTACATAGAGGGGCTACTTCGATTCAATTTGAAGCCCATCAACCATTTGATGTCTCTTTGCTTTTAGATAAATTAGATATCAAGAAAAAAGGAAATCTTCATTTCAAATTAAATTTTTTATCAGAGAGTTTTATAACCGAATTAATTGAAAAAACCACTGATTTCAATAGTTATCTCAATATTGATCTTATAGGGAATTTGGCTAGAACAGGTGATTGGTATTATACATCGCAACAAGATCATGCAGTGCTGGAAAACATATTGAAAATCTCGGGTAAGATTAATGTATTATCAGTCGATGCATCCTTATATCAAAATTCTGGAGCCACAATTGTGCAGCAATTGGCTTATTCGATGGCACATGCCAACGAGTATTTAAATCATTTCAAGGATAAGGAAGTAATTTCAGACGGAATTGGAGAATCGATCCAGTTTAATTTTGCTGTGGGAAGTAATTATTTTTTTGAAATTGCAAAATTAAGGGCCTTCCGAATATTATGGAATAGCTTAATAGAGGAGTACGATATTAACACAAAAGCGTTCTTAAATGTTCAACCTAGTTTTCGCAATAAAACCTTATACGATTATAATGTAAATCTTTTACGTACAACAACAGAATGTATGAGTGCCATCGTGGGAGGTGCAGATGCTATGGCTAATATACCCTATGATTGTGTGTATCATAAGAAGCATGAATTTGGAGAGCGAATTGCCCGTAATCAATTATTGATCATGCAACATGAGAGTTATTTTAAAGATGCTATGGATGTGGCAGATGGGTCGTATTATATTGAAAACTTAACAAAACAAATAGCTGAAAAAGCCCTTAAACTATTTAAAGATATTGAAAAATCAGGCGGATTTGTTAAGCAACTCAAGGCAGGCACGATTCAACGAAAGATTAAAGAAAGTGCGGATAAAGAACAATCACAATTTGATAAAGGTGAAATGGTATTGTTAGGGACGAATAAACACCCCAATCTCAATGATAAAATGAAAGAGGAGTTGGAATTGTACCCATTTGTTAAGATCAAACCGAGACAAACAATGATTCAACCAATTATTCCAATTCGCCTATCGGATAAATTAGAACAAGAAAGATTAGCCAAAGAATAACATGTCAAGAAAGAACTTACAACATATCGCACTAAAGCCGGATGACACAAAAATGATTGAGAAAAGAAGGTCTCATGAGAATTTTGTTGCAGGCATAGCTCCTTTTTTACGCGGGCCCTACTCAACAATGTATGTTCGCAGACCTTGGACCATAAGGCAGTATGCCGGTTTTTCTACGGCAGAAGAGAGTAACGCTTTCTACCGTAGGAATTTAGCAGCTGGCCAGAAAGGGCTTTCGGTGGCCTTTGACCTAGCCACACATCGCGGTTATGATTCTGACCATGAAAGAGTACAAGGAGATGTTGGAAAGGCAGGGGTCGCAATAGACTCAGTTGAGGATATGAAAATACTTTTTGACCAAATACCATTGGATAAGATGTCGGTTTCAATGACTATGAATGGCGCTGTCTTACCAATTTTGGCATTTTATATTATTGCTGCCGAAGAGCAGGGTATAAGTCCGGACCATTTATCAGGAACTATACAGAATGATATATTAAAAGAATTTATGGTGCGAAATACCTATATCTATCCACCAACCGCATCGATGAAAATTGTGGCTGATATCTTTGAATATACCAGTAAAAATATGCCTAAATTTAATTCTATTTCTATTTCAGGTTATCATATGCAAGAGGCAGGCGCAACGCCCGAAATAGAATTGGCATATACCTTAGCGGATGGTTTAGAATATTTAAGAACAGGTATCGCTGCGGGTATGGATATAGATAGTTTTGCCCCGAGATTATCCTTCTTTTGGGCCATAGGAATGGATCATTTTAAGGAAATAGCGAAATTAAGGGCCGGAAGAATGCTCTGGTCTAAAATAGTTCAACGTTTTAATCCAAAAAATGAAAAATCATTAGCCTTACGCACACATTGCCAAACCAGTGGTTGGAGCTTAACAGCACAAGACCCTTTTAATAATGTTACCCGTACTGCTATAGAAGCCATGGCTGCTGCCTTTGGAGGCACACAAAGTTTACATACCAATGCATTGGATGAAGCTATTGCATTGCCAACGGATTTTTCAGCTAGAATTGCCAGAAATACGCAAATTTACATTCAGGAAGAAACCAATATTACAAAAACTGTTGATCCTTGGGGAGGCTCATTTTATATTGAGGGTTTAACAGAATCTATAGCTAAGAAAGCCTGGGCATTGATCGAAGAAGTAGAAGAGTTGGGCGGGATGACAAAAGCAATAGAGCAGGGGATACCTAAATTAAGAATTGAAGAAGCTTCAGCTATAAAACAGGCAAGAATTGATAGTGGACAAGATATCATTGTTGGTGTTAACGCCTACCAGCTCAAAGAAGAAGCCCCATTAAATATTCTAGAGGTTGATAATGATGCTGTTCGTAAATCGCAAATAGCCAGATTAACAAAATTGAAGTCAGCTAGAAATCCGGCTAAAGTTGATGAAACATTAGCCAATTTAACTTCTTGTGCCAGATCAGGTAAAGGAAATTTATTAGATTTGGCAGTACAAGCTGCCCGAGAACGTGCTACTTTAGGTGAAATATCTAGTGCCTTGGAAGAAGTTTTTGGCCGTTATAAAGCTTCGATAAATTCCATAACAGGTGTGTATAGCAGAGAAATAAAACAAGATAAGAATTTTAAAAAAGCCGCCGAATTGGCAGATAAATTTGCCGAATTAGAAGGCCGTCGCCCTAGAATAATGGTAGCAAAAATGGGACAAGACGGGCATGATCGGGGGGCAAAAGTGGTGGCTACTAGTTTTGCTGATCTTGGTTTTGACGTTGATATCGGACCCTTATTCCAAACACCCAAAGAAGCTGCTAAACAGGCCGTTGAGAATGATGTTCATATTTTAGGGATTTCATCTTTAGCCGCAGGACATAAAACCTTGGTCCCTCAAGTTCTATCTGAGCTTAAAACATATGGACGGGAAGATATTATGGTAATTGCAGGCGGTGTGATTCCACCACAAGATTATCAATTCTTATTTGATGCCGGTGTTGTTGGTATTTTTGGGCCAGGTACTCAAATTGCAAAAGCGGCCATTGATATATTAAAGATCTTGATCAAAAGTAGGGAGGAATAGTTTCACTAGATCCAATCGAATACTTCTTTTGTCAACTCATGATTAACATTACCTGTATGTTTAATGCCAGAAGGTTCGAATAATAGTACCCAAACCTCATTTTCGGCAATAGGTTTGTGTTCCACACCTTTTGGTATTATAATCATCTCACCTTCATTTAGCAATTTGGTTTTATCCCTAAATTCTATTTTTAAAGAACCTTTTACAATAAAAAATAGTTCGTCTTCATGTATATGATCATGCCAAACGAACTCACCTTTAAGCTTGGCAAGTTTCACATCCTGACCATTTAGTTGACCAATGATCTTGGGGCTCCAATGTTCATTAAATAATTTAAATTTTTTATTGATATTAATTTTTTCCATATGATTGTTCCAGGAATTTTGGTGCTTTTCTATGGTTGGTTCCTTGTTCATAAGAATAGGCAATTTCCAGTAATAATGGCTCGCTCCATGCCCTACCGAAAAAAGATATTCCAACAGGTAATTCTTCAATGAATCCCATCGGAATAGTGATATTTGGATAACCGGCTCTTGCGGCTGGCGAAGAACTCCCAACGTGGAAAGAATCCCCATTTGTATGGTCAGTTTTCCAGGCAGGCCCACCGGTTGGAGCTATAATAGCGTCAAGATCATGCTCGTCCATTACCCGGTCAATGCCATTTTCCCTTGATCCTTGTAACATTTCTGCTAAGGTTTTTTTATAGTTATCAGAATCTAGATCTTCTTTTTCTAGGGCCATTTCTAAATAACGCTGGTTGTAGAAATTCATTTCGATTGAATCAGTTTTATTAAAAGCTATTAAATCCTCAAGGGTTTTGATCTTAGCATTTGGCCCGAGTGACTTAAAGTATTTATTCAATCCGTCCTTATATTCGTATAACATCACCTGAAATGAAAGTCCACCTACATTGCTTTCTGCGATCTTTTCAATTTCAAAAATTTCAGCGCCTTGGCTCTTGATATATGCAACAGCCTGATTAAAAATAGTATCTACTTTATAGTTTCTTCCCAGCGGCGCTTTATATATTCCTATTCGCTTGCCTTTGAGTCCATCTGCTTTTAAAAATTGTGTATAATCAATATAGGTTTTACGATCAGGATCGAGGGTTTTACTATCTGTTGAATCTATTCCTGTCAAAGCCCCTAAACAAATGGCGGCGTCTGTTAATGTTCTAGTCATAGGCCCGGCAGTATCTTGGGTGAATGAAATTGGAATAATACCCGACCTGCTCACTAAACCAACAGTTGGTTTAATTCCAACAATGCCGTTGGCAGTAGCAGGACAAACCACAGAACCATTGGTTTCGGTACCAATGGCTATTACCGTAAGATTGGCTGATACAGCCACACCAGATCCGGAACTTGAACCACAAGGGTTTCGGTCTAGGATATATGGATTTTTAGTCTGGCCGTTAATACCGCTCCATCCGCTGGATGACATTTCCCCCCGGAAATTTGCCCATTCACTTAAATTCGCTTTTGCCAGGATAACAGCACCGGCCTCCCTTAATTTTTTTGCCACAAAACTGTCCTTAAGAGGTTTAGACCCCTCAAGTGCCCGTGAACCCGCCGTTGTAAACATTTTGTCATGTGTATCAATATTGTCCTTTAGAATTACTGGAATACCGTGTAAAGGGCCTCTAATCGTTCCTTCTTTTAACTCTTGTTCTAATTGCTTAGCAATATCAATGGCTTCAGGGTTAATTTGAATAATAGAATTTAATTGAGGTCCATTGATATCAATCTCATTTATTCTATCTAAATAGTGTTCTATAACCTCAGAAATGGTATAATCTCCATTGTTATATCCCTCTTGTAATTCAGCAATGGTAACTTCTTCAAACTGAAACGTTGATGATGTAATTAATTCATTCTTACTTGATTCTGGTTTACAAGCTGTGAGCACGAGAAACAAAAAAACATATAAGCTTTTAACTAGTTGACTGATAATCTTTTCGGTTTTCATAATAAGGGTTATATATTTATTAAAGATAATAATTTTATTATTTTAAAATTCTCATTTAGTAGACTGGGGCAAGCTATCATTCAATGGATATAATCGTTTACCAAATTCATCCACTTCAACCCATTGATGTTCATGGGTTGTTCCATAAAGCTTCTGCCATTCCTTATAAGTACCTAATTCGTCTACCTCTCGTTCGCTAATAAATTCGAGCGTAATGCCAAATAGAGATCGCTCAAAATCTTGTACTCCACATATATTACATATTCTATAAGTAGTTTTTACCGATAGCATAAAAATAAGAAGTATCAAAAAAAATAAGACAATAACTTGTTTGTAGTTCAGTTTCATTTTCGGCCGCGGTATTTATATTTTATTTGCCATTTTTTTCTGTTTTTCAGAAAGAATAAGGTCCCTAATATAATTATTATAACAGTAGCGAGGCCAACCATAGAAAAAAAAGGTGTTTCTGGAATTCTTGTTAATATTTCTGATACAAAGGCGGCGTACAATCCTATGACCGACCAATACATAAAACTAAAGTGTCGAATTAACCATTTTGTTCTAGGTTTTTTGGTCCAAGCAGGTATCATCCCTAAAATTAAAGTTACAGCGCTCAAAATGGCGGCATAATGAAAGATCCCAAATCCATTAAATAATCGATATATCATAAATGAGGTGATAAGCAGTATTAACATACTAACCGCGTATGCATAGCCCATTTTTTTGTGCTTTTTAGTACCCTTTTTTAAGATAAGGATTAAGCTGCCAAAAAATAAAGCGAGTAATGAAGATATAAAATGTATTAGCCCGATAGTATCGCCCACTAAACTTTCCATTTGCGTTAATTATTAAGTTACTAATTTATACGCCTGGAATTATTCTTATTCGTTTTTTATTAAAAACGTCAAGAAACTTCCATTAAAAATTTAGGGTTGATAGAGTGAAGATAAGAAAATTATTGAAAATTAGTTTAAAATTCTAATTCCATCTTTTTCAATAACTATTTTTTTTTGTTTATATAAGGCACCTATGGATTTTTTAAAGGCTTTTTTACTGAGACCGAAAAGGCTTTTAATTTCCTCAGGGCTACTTTTATCCGTAACGGTTAAATAGCCATTGTTATCAATCAATGTTTGGTATATATTAGAACTATTAACATCAATAAACTTTTTATAACCAATGGGTTGTAGTGATATATCCAATTTATTATCTTCTCTGATCTTTTTCACATAACCTTTTAAAACATCACCAATGTTGATGGTTGTAAATATTTCATTTTCAAAAATCAAGCCTTTATGCTCATTATTTACAATGACGGAATATCCCAAGTCCGTTTTCTGATAGACCAATAGATCTACTTTTTCGCCTTCTTTAACTGTAATATGTATGTTTTGGAGCTGCCTTTCTATATAAGTACTAGCAAATAGTCTGTCTGTAGTTTCATCTATATCTAAATAAACAATATACCACCTGCCTTCTTTTAATTCCTGTTGCTGTTCACTAAATGGGATGAGTAAATTCTTTTCCAGTCCCCAATCTAAAAATGCGCCTACCTTGGTAATAGAAGCAACCTGCAAGAGGGCAAATTCGTGCAAGGTTATTTTCGGAATTACCGTTGTTGCGATCTTTTTTTCATTTTGATCTCGATAAATGAAAACATTTAGACTATCGCCAATTTTTAAATTACTTGGGCATTCATTGGTGGGTAATAAAATTTCTTCCTTTTGATCATCTACTAATATTAAACCATCATTAGTTTGCCTTATAACATTTAATTTATGTTTTTTACCAAGTTCTATCACGACTTATTTTTTACAAAAGTAGTTTATAATTACCTATTTAAGGGCGATAAATATTTTCTAACATTGAATACGTGAATATTAAGCTATTTTAATAATCGCAAAAAAAAGAAGCCATCTTTTGCTTCGATGGCTTCCTCATCCAATATATTTTATTGGTGTGTAAAAAAAAATTGCTATGAAATTCAGTTATTACTTCTAATAACACGACAAATATATAGTGACTAATGTTACCAAAACATGACAATTGTCAGGATATTAAAAAATTTAATTAAGTTAAAACAGGAAATTATTTTCATGTTAATAAATCTTAATATAATGCTTGTCTAATTTATCTAAAAATCGTTGGTCGGTAAATCCAGTCCTATTAAGTACCAAAACACTACCCATTTTAAGTTCGGGATATATGCGTATTTCTGAATAATATCCACCACCTCCACCGGCATGTGTAAAATATCTAAAGCTGTTTAATTTTCCACTAAACCATGATAGGGCCATTCCGCTAGCTTTACCATTGTTCGTTCTATTTTCTGTGAAAAGCATTTTTTTAGAATTATCAGAAATCAAACTGGAATTAGGTTTTAGGAGTTCCTGAATATAAAGAATAAATGCATGTGGTCTGCCTATCAATCCACCATAGGCAGGATGATTCGTATAATAATTTTTAAAAGGCTTCCATGCACCTTCTTCAGGATCCATAAATATGGATTTTTTAATATAAAACCCCAGGACCAGATTTAATAAACTAAATTTTTTCTGATAGCCCTTGGCGTGTTCTTTTTTGTTATAGATAATAAAATCTAATTCTGTTGGATATAGTTCAAGTGGTTTAATGATCCATTGTTTTATATAATCTTCATATTTTTGACCGGAAACTTTCTCAAGGAGACGACCTAGCAGGACATAGCCCAAATTAGAATAAGTAAATTTTTCGTTAGGTTGAGATATTGGGCGATGGTGTTTTAGGAAAACCTGATTAAAAAAATAATTACGATTAAAGTTTTTATGCTCGGAATCGAGATGTATCCAATCTAAGGGATTCGGATTAGGAACACCTGCCGAATGTGCCATCAATTGCCAAATTTTCACAGCTGAGTCATAGGGAAAATCTGGAAGATATTTTTTAACCGGGTCATCAATATTTAACTGGTCTTTTTCAGCAAGCTGTAGGATTGCTAATGCAGTAAATGTTTTTGTTACAGAAAAAACATTGTAGGTTGTATAATCATTAACGCGTTTTTGATTTTTTATGTCGGCAAAACCTTCAGAAAATTCATGTATAATTCTATCGACATTGAAAAGCGCATATTGTACCGATGGTGTTTTATTTTTTCTAATTTCATTAATTAATATTTTATCGATGGCATGCATTCTATTAATTAATTGTTGTATAACTTGGAGTTATGTTTAGTTCTAATTTACAAATTATTTATTTATGAAAAATTGCAATAATATATAAACGGCTATAAAATTCTAGGAAGTAAGTTCGGCAAAGAGTACCATGTAGTTATGACCGAAATCTTTAGCACATTTAGGGCAATATGCGTAATGAACGTAATACTTTTTTGCTTTTTTATTTTGAGATTTTAGGTATGTATCCATTTCTTTAATAAACATGGGGAGTTGTTTATATTTCCCATCAAAAACTTTACTCAAATATTTACCTGAAATCGTACAATTTACAATATTGGGAACCTTTCCTGTAACTGATAAATATAATTCTGATTTAAAAGGATGCGGATCTGAAAATAACAAGAGAATATCATCTTTGCTAGCTGATAATTTTTGGGCATCTTCAGCAATTTTCATCATATTGGTGATTTTTTTTCCAAGCATGGGTGAAAATGGAATATGAAAAAAAGTAGGAACAGACGCTTTGATAAATTTTTTTTCTTTCCATTCAAAGTTTTTTTCATGCCATTTTGCAGGATCAAATTTAGGACAACACTCCTCATTTACTTTATTCATTGTTTCAATTTTTAATTCCTGCTAGCTAGTATATGAAAATTAGTTAATGCTAAACAAATACCTATCATGAATCGCTAAAATTAAACGTGCTGAACCATCATCACGTCTATTAAACCAACTAATTTTCATATACATAACCAGTTTAGACAAATCTTTCAATTTGCAAAGACAATAATTTAGATATATTTAATTACAGAGAAAAGAAGCTGCCGTAGTTCAGCTTCTTTTCGATACTTATAATCTGATAATTACATAAAATTACCTTCAGAGTCAACTTTTACTTTTAGACGCTTATCACCATTCTCTAGTGTTAATTTATACTTTTTGTTAACACCTTTTGCTTCGTGATAATTTATTAAATATACGTCCTTAGTAATACTCCATCCTGGGAATCTTTTTGCAACAGCCATGCTAACATCCATAGGTAAAGCAATATCTTTATATCGCTCTATGGTTCTTAATATTTTACCATTGCTATCATAAGCGGCAACAATTTTTCCTTCAGGGATAAAAAACGATACGGTATAAAATTCAAAATCATCATCATAAAAATCTTGATTTTTTAGATCGTATGTCGCTACTTTACGTTGTAATAATTCTACGGGAACTGCCGCTTCTTGAGAATCTACTTGGTTAAGGTATTTATAATTCACGGCAACTACTACAACCTCAGATAACTGTTCTACTTTAGTGATCTGAGCAAAACCTTGGGTCATTAACCCAAGAACAAATAAACCAATAATTAATTTTTTCATAGTATTAATTTTTTTTGGTTACTAATTAGGCACACTTGCACTTCTTTTCTGTGCAATACTAAATTTACAACCTCTAATAATGTTGCGCAATGATAATGGTCAGTTGGAAAAGATTTTAAGATAAATGGTCTAAGTATGTATTATTTAGAAAAATACATATATAATATAAATAGCAGCAGATATATGCTTAAATACAAACGGTAAAAATTCCTGAATTTTATATAATTAACATTTTCTGGGTACATATTACCAAATAACGCTTTTATTTCTTTTAAAAATAACGGTTTTATGTTGATCAGCCAGCTATCTGTTTGATATACTATTTTTCTGAATTTGCTGCGATAATAAGTAAGCGGGAAACCCCAGGCGAAAAATAAAATTAACCATATATGTTTACCTAATTGCATAACCTGTTTATTTTTTGGGAAACCATGGTATAAAGGCATTCGTTTTTTCTATATACTCCTTATACTGAGGTTTGGTTTCTTTTA
>CBDUPN010000057.1:0-12588 GCA_965369125.1 uncultured Aureibaculum sp.
CCATTTTTGGGCGATCAATTTCAGGAATGGTTTAAAAATATAGGTTAAAACAAAATATTATAATATTTTTGAAGTCGCACTCAATGGTGCGACTTTTTATTTAAAATCTATATGAATTTATCGCTCGAATATTTAGTCAGACATCCTAAAATTAGCATTCAGAAACCTCCCCTACTCATTTTGCTTCATGGTTACGGAAGTAACGAGCAGGACCTTTTTTCTTTTGCCGATGAATTGCCGGATGAACTGCTGATTATTAGTGCTAGGGCACCACTATCTATGGGCTTCGGAAGTTATGCCTGGTATACCATTCATTTTGAGAATACCGATGGTAAATTCTCAGATATCCCCGAAGCATTAAAAGCACGTGATATTATTGCCAATTTTATTGATGAAGTCATCGATAATTATGAGGTCGACACCAACAATATATTTCTATTAGGTTTTAGCCAGGGAACCATCCTTAGCTATGCTGTTGCGTTAACCTATCCCGGTAAAGTACAACATGTTATTGCGCTTAGCGGTTATATTAATGGTGAATTGATCCCTAAAAATTTAGATAAATCGAAGTATAAACATTTAGATGTTTATATATCCCATGGTACCGTAGACCAGGTGTTACCGGTAGATTGGGGTCGCAAAGCCTCCCCATTTTTAGATAAATTTGAAATTAAAAACACATATCAGGAATATCCTGTGGGGCATGGCGTTTCTCCTCAGAATTTTTTTAGTTTAAAAAAATGGATTGAAGAGCGATTATAAATATTATAATTCTAGTTGTAATCCATCATAAGCCATAAACACATTAGCCGGTAATTTTTTTTGAACTTCCTTATGAAATCCCAACCGATGGCTAACATGTGTTAAATATGCCATTTTAGGTTTGAGGTCTTTTATCAGCGCCAAGGCATCCTCCAAATTTAAATGGGTAGGGTGCGGTTCTATTCGTAAGGCATTTATAACTAAAACCTCCAAGTTTTTCAGTTTCTTTTTTTCATCGGCTTCAATAGATTTAAAATCGGTTAAATAAGCAAAATTATCGACCCTATACCCAAAGATCAAGATATTACCATGATAATATTCTACAGGTAAAAATGTTTTCCCATTTAATTGAAATGGCTTATTATAGATCGTTCGCATTGTTACACTTGGGGCACCGGGATACCGGTTTTCTTTGGTAAATATATAATGAAAACGCATCTGCAAATTATCTGCAATTCGCTCGGGTACATAGATAGGAACATTCCCCATTTTATGGCAAAATGGCCTTATATCATCTAAACCTGCCGTATGATCAGCATGTTCATGCGTAAAAATTATGCCGTCTATATCACTTACCTTTTCGCGTAATAATTGCTGTCTGAAATCTGGTCCACAATCGACAATATATCTATAGCTTTCCCATTCCAACATAATCGAACTGCGCAGCCTTTTGTCTTTTTCATCATTCGACAAACATACTGGATGATTACTGCCAATTATTGGAATGCCCTGAGATGTTCCGGTACCTAAAAAGGTAATTTTCATGCTGAAATGTTTTAAACAAATTTACTTTTAATTTTTATCTTGAAAAAATGTAACTTTTATTACTTAATTAGCGATATTATATATCATAATTTATTCAATAAAGATGATAAAAATCAGATTCTTTCCTGTTTAAAATTTCTATTTTTACAGATAAATAAAAAATAAATTTTCACATATGAAAATAGGCATATTAAAAGAAACCCAAAAAGGTGAAAGACGCGTATCGATTTCGCCAAAAATTGCCAAATCTTTAATCGAAAAAGGTTTTGAAATATTGGTCGAAGAAGAAGCTGGTTCTTCCTCATCCTTTAAAGACTCTGACTATACCGAAATTGGTGCAAGGGTAGAAAAAAGAGGTGTTGTTTTTAAGGAATCTAAGGTTCTGGTAAAAATTAATCCTTTTACTAATGAAGATCTAAAGCTGGTGGATAAAAGCCATATTCTAATTAGTCAGCTATTCCATAAATCACATCCCGAATTAATGAAAGCAATCGCATCGAAAGGTGCCTCTGCATTTTCACTGGATGCCATGCCACGTATTTCAAGGGCACAGGATATGGACGTATTGAGTTCACAAAGTAATTTAGCCGGGTATAAAGCGGTTATTTTAGGAGCTTATGAAATGACAAAAATATTTCCATTAATGATGACTGCTGCAGGAACAATAACTCCTTCAAGGGTTTTGATATATGGTGTAGGTGTAGCAGGTTTACAAGCCATCGCAACCGCTAAAAGATTAGGAGCTGTTGTTGAGGCCACCGATATTAGATTAGAAACAAAAGAACAGGCAGAATCATTAGGTGCTAAATTCATAACCGTAGATGGTGAAGCCCAAGCATCAGAAGGTGGCTATGCCAAGGTAGCTTCTGAGGATTATATAAAAAGACAAAAAGAGGCGGTAAATAATTCATTATTTAAAGCAGATCTAGTAATAACCACTGCCATGGTTCCAGGTCGGAAATCACCAATTCTTATAACTGCAGATCAGGTGAAGCAAATGAAAAATGGTGCTGTAATTATTGATCTAGCAGCTGCCCAAGGTGGTAACTGTGAATTAAGTAAGATGAATAAAACAGTTATAAAACACGGTGTAAAAATAATAGGTACAACAATAGCACCTGAAAGTGTTTCTACGAATGCAAGTGATTTGTTCGCCAAAAACATGTATAACTTCATCATGCACCTCACTGATAATTGTGAATTTAAATGGGACCTCGCAGAAGAAATTACAGATGGAACATTAATAGTGCATCAAGGAAAAATAAGAAAAAACGGTTAAACTGAATAAATTATGACTGAATTAATAGATTTTATTAGCAGCAACCTCCAAATAATATACATCGTAATCTTAATGATATTTGTTGGTGTTGAAGTTATTGGCCATGTGCCAGCAGTATTGCATACACCACTAATGTCTGGAGCAAATGCTATACATGGAGTTATTATTGTGGGTGCCATACTGGTGATGTTGGGAACAGATCCCGACAATATCTTGGCATTATCATTAGGATTTGTAGCTGTATTATTAGGAACCCTGAACGTGGTTGGTGGATTTGTAGTGACCGACCGTATGTTAGAAATGTTTAAAAAGAAAAAATAATGGAATATATATTTAGTCTTGAGTTAATTTATTTAATCGCATCCATAACTTATATTTTAGGGTTAAAGATGCTTGGGCATCCTGAAACTGCCAGAAAAGGTAATCTTATAGCAGCAGCCGGTATGACCTTAGCGATTTTCGGTACAATCTTCCTTTATCAGGGAGAGGTTCCAACTACCATTTATTTTTTAATCGGCTTAGCTATTTTAATTGGGACCATAATAGGATGGTTGGTAGCCAAAAAAGTAGCAATGACAAAAATGCCGGAATTGGTATCTTTATTTAATGGTATGGGTGGTGCAAGTGCCGCTTTAATTGGTTTAATAGAATTTCATCATTATATAGGTGATTCAATTTCCATATTAACGATTATCGCAGGTATGATTATAGGTAGTATTTCATTTTCCGGTAGTATGATCGCCTGGGCAAAATTAAATGGAACAATGAATAAACCAGTTCGCCTACCAAAGTATAACATGCTAAATAATGTGTTTTTACTTGCGTTACTCGTTTTCGCAGCATATTTTGTAATCAGCGGGACTGACAGTGAATTATTCCTATATATACTTTTCTTTGCAGCCTTATTGTATGGAGTATTATTTGTAATCCCCATTGGAGGTGCAGATATGCCTGTAGTGATTTCTCTTTTGAATTCATTTACAGGATTGGCAGCTGCCTTTGCAGGATTCTTATATGGTAATATGGTGTTACTCACCGGTGGGATCCTAGTCGGATCAGCGGGTACTATATTAACCTTTGCCATGTGTAATGCCATGAACAGGTCTCTCGGAAATGTAATTTTTGGAGGATTTGGGGATAAACAAGTAGGAACAGAAGGTGAGGCGAGATCTTTAAAAGGCGATATAAAATCAACAACCGTGAGTGACGTTGCCATACTTATGAATTATGCCAACAAGGTGATAATTGTTCCTGGATATGGATTAGCAGTAGCACAAGCCCAACATGCTATCCATGAATTAGAACAATTGTTAGAGAGTAAAGGTGTTGAAGTTAAATATGCAATACATCCTGTAGCCGGAAGAATGCCGGGGCATATGAATGTTTTATTGGCTGAAACTAATGTTGACTATGACAAACTGGTAGAAATGGAAGATGTAAATCCTGAATTTCAAAGTACCGATGTTGTATTTGTGGTAGGAGCGAATGATGTTGTAAATCCGGCCGCACATAACGATCCTGCAAGTCCAATTTACGGTATGCCTATATTAGATGTAGAAAATGCAAAGCAGATCATAGTAAACAAAAGAAGTATGAATGCGGGTTATGCCGGAATTGAAAATGAGCTGTTTTATAATCAAAAAACTTCAATGCTCTTCGGTGATGCTAAGAAAATGATTCAAGCATTACTTTCAGAATTAAAAAGTATGTAAAACATCTTTAATTTGATTGATGGCCATAATTAAAATAGTTATGGCCATTTTATTTATAAGACTCTTATTATTTGATAATCTGTAATTTAAATATTTTTTAAAAGATATATATTTCATTAGAAAATACCCCTATCAGAATAGAATCATTCTAAGTAGGTGTTTCTAAATCTAAAATCTTTTCGTATATTTTGCGTTAATTAATTTAATAAATACCCTATTGTTAGTACATTTGTTTAAAAATAAAAGCTTACGAAATGTCAGTTATCCTTAAAGGTGATAAAGAAATTGAAAACATTCCTTCCATTAAAAGAAAGGCATTAAGAATCAATTTGAATGACAATATATATGGCACCTTTGCCGAAATCGGTGCAGGCCAGGAAACGGTACGTAATTTTTTTCGGGCAGGTGGCGCTTCTAATACCATAGCGAAGTCTATGTCTGCTTACGACAAAGACTTTTCAGATGCTATCTATGGAATAGAACCAGACAAGCGCTATGTTACGCAACCCCGTCTTAAAAACATGCTCACTTACGAAATGGAGCTTATTGAAGACAGGCTCCGTCGTGACAAACATCCTGATAATTTATTTTTTACTTATGCCAATACTGTCGCCACAATAGACTTTGCTAAAAAATTTAAAGGTCATGGTTGGGTTGGTGTGAAATTCCAGCTGGATCCGCTAGAAGATTATAATGAAATCATTATGCATATTCGTTTTAAACAAACGGATGCAACCCTTCAGCAAGAGACTTTAGGGGTTTTAGGGGTAAACCTAATTTATGGCGCTTTTTACATGTATGATAGGCCAAAGGAATTATTGAAGTCTTTATATGATAATCTTGCCAAAGACCAAGTCGAGATTGATATGATCAACTTTTCTGGTCCTCGATTTATGTATGTCGATAATAGGTTAATGAGTTTACAATTGGTAAGAAATGGGATGACAAATGCAGTTATGTTCGGACCAGACGGCAACAATCTATTACCTGCTCAGGTTTTATATAAAAGAAATATACTGGCGTTACGCGGTAGCTTTAGACCGGTTACCAAAGTGAATATGGATATGTATGAAAGGGCCAAAGAAATGTTCTATGCCGAGAAAACTGTTGATAAAAAAAATGCAAAAATAATATTCGAAATTACCCTAACCAATTTAAGAGCTGAAGGAGAAATCAATGAGCGTGATTTTTTAGATAGGGCAGAATTATTATGCTCTTTGGGTCAGAATGTAATGATCACTAATTTTCAGGAATATTATAGATTGGTTGAATATTTTGCTGAATTTACCAAAGCGAGAATGGCATTGGCGATGGGTGTATACAATTTAGTTCAAATTTTTGACGAAAAATATTACAGGCATTTAAGTGGTGGTATTTTAGAAGCATTCGGTAAATTATTCTTTAAAGATCTCAAAGTATATCTCTATCCACTTAAAGACGAGAAAACTGGTGAATTCATCACTAGTGAAACATTAAAAGTACATCCTCGTATGAAAGAATTATATAAGTTCTTTAAATACAACGGTAAAATGCTCGACATTAAAGATTACAACCCGGATATACTCGATGTATTCTCGAGAACTGTACTTCAAAAGATCGCCGATGGAGAAGACGGATGGGAAGAAATGTTACCCGTTGGAATATCAGAAATCATAAAAGATCATCGCCTCTTTGGTTATTCAAGGCGCCGATTCGCCCAAAAAAATTAATTACCTAAGATCTGAGCTGCATGCTCTTTGGTTTTAACCTTACTTATTATTTCTTCTATCATTCCATTTTCATCAATAATAAAGGTAGTTCTATGAATTCCTTCATATTCCCGACCCATGAATTTCTTGGGACCCCATACACCAAAGGCATTGATTACTTTTTTATCAACATCGGCCAACAACTTAAATGGCAGGTTATATTTATCGATAAATTTCTGTTGTTTTTTAGCCGGATCTGCACTTACCCCAAGAATCTCATACCCATTTTTTAAAAAGATTTGATAGTTATCTCTTAGGTCGCAAGCTTCTGCGGTACAACCCGGTGTATCTGCCTTTGGGTAAAAAAACATGACTAATTTTTTTCCTTTAAAGTCACTAAGTTTAACTGTTTTATCAGAATTGTCCTTCGATTCAAAATTTGGGGCCTTATCCCCTGCCTTTAATGTCGTCATTATTTCTATTTTTGTTTCAGCTAATTTAGTTAAAAAATGACCAAAAAAGAAAGTATAGCATTTATCATTAAAACCCTTGATCATCTTTATCCCGATCCGCAAATACCATTAAAACATAAAGACCCGTATACCTTACTTATCTCGGTTCTACTCTCAGCACAAAGTACAGATGTTGGTGTGAATAAAATTACGCCCATTCTATTTGCAAAAGCAGATAATCCGTATGATATGGTAAAACTTACAGTAGAAGAGATCAGAGAAATCATAAAACCGGTGGGATTGTCGCCCATGAAATCAAAAGGAATATACGGATTGTCGAAGATATTGATAGAAAAACATCAAGGCAAGGTACCTCAGAGTTTTGTAGAATTAGAAAAACTGCCATCTGTAGGACATAAAACTGCCTCTGTTGTGATGGCACAAGCCTTTAATATACCTGCTTTTCCGGTAGATACTCACATTCATAGATTAATGTACCGCTGGAATTTAAGCAACGGGAAAAGTGTTGCTCAAACAGAAAAAGATGCGAAACGATTATTTCCAAAAGAACGGTGGAATAAACTTCACCTGCAGATCATATATTATGGACGTGAATTTTCTCCTGCTCGAGGATGGGACCTCGATAAAGATATTATCACAAAAAAAGTAGGACGAAAAAGTATTATAAAAGAATATTATAAAAATAAAAAAGGCTTGTAAAATTTACAAGCCTTTTTTAACTAATTCAAATGAAACATAATTGGTCGATCCTTTTTGTTCTTGACCACTCCAACTGATTTGGAATAGTTCAATAAGAACGAAATTGTTTCCTCTTTAGGATTTAATTTCTTTTCATTAAGTAAATCCTTAGTGTAAATTTTTTCCATAAATCTTTATTATTTTGTGGGGTTTAATAAAGAAACGCGGAAAGACTTACTTTATTGTTAATTTGTTAAAATTATTTTATTCTTATCGATAATTTTTCTCAAATTGATCAATGCATAACGCATTCTACCCAAGGCAGTATTTATACTAACACCCGTACTGTCAGAGATTTCTTTAAAACTCATATCTCTATAAATACGCATAATAAGTACTTCTTTTTGATCTTCTGGAAGTTCTTCAATGATCCTGCGGACATCAAAATGAATTTGATCCTTAATTAAGGTCTTTTCGGCATTTAACGATGAATCGCTTAGGACTGAAAAAATATCGAACTCTTCTGTATTTTTGAAAGTAGGCATTCTGTTGCCTTTTCTGAAGTGGTCTATCACCAAGTTATGCCCTATTCGCATAACCCAAGGTAAAAATTTACCTTCTTCGTTGTAATTACCCAACTTTAAAGTATTAATTACTTTAATAAAAGTATCCTGAAAAATATCTTCAGCAACATCCCTGTCGAGTACTTTTGAATAAATAAAACTGTAAATTCTTTGTTTGTGTCGACCAATTAGGATTTCTAATGATCTTTCGTTTCCGTCAATGTAGTTTTTGACTAAAACGCCGTCGTCTAATTTTTGTTTTTGCATAATTCCCCTTTTTTAATGAAGCTATGAGACTTCTTTAATTAATTATAAAAAGTAGAACTATACTATAAGCGTTTTTATTTAAGTTAGGGGAAACTAGTTCCGTTATTAATTAATCAATTGGTTAAAATGATTAGGACAAATATAAAGACAAACTTTTTAATAAAACAAATATTTTGTGAAAATATTTTATTTTTTCTTAATTTTTATTACCAAAATAAGTCATTACCTTTGCGATTATTTCATATTTTAAAGGGCTTACGTGAAGATAGACAACCTAGATCCAAAGGATTATATTATTATTAAAAAAGCAGCAATTCATAACCTAAAAAACGTTGATGTTGCCATTCCAAGAAATAAATTAGTAGTTATTACGGGCTTATCCGGATCTGGAAAATCTAGTTTGGCATTCGATACTTTGTATGCAGAAGGACAACGAAGATATGTCGAAAGTTTATCGTCTTATGCGCGTCAATTTCTAGGGAAACTTAATAAGCCTAAGGTTGAATATATAAAGGGAATAGCTCCTGCAATTGCCATAGAACAAAAAGTAAATAGCACAAATCCTCGTTCTACGGTAGGTACTTCTACCGAAATTTATGATTATTTAAAATTATTATTTGCACGTATTGGTAAGACTTATTCACCAATATCAGGCAAAGAAGTAATGAAAAATACGGTCAATGATGTCATCGAATCGGTAAAAAAAGTCAACGATGAAACCAAATTATTACTCTTAGCTCCTATTGCAATAGATAATGGTAGAAAGTTTGATAAAGTATTAAAGATTCTGGAACAGCAAGGTTATAGCCGTATCAAAATAAACAATGAAGTTATCAGAATTAACGAGTTCAAACAAACCGATGAAAAAGATTTTTATTTAGTTGTCGATAGAATCGTAAAAAGGGATGATGAAGATTTTTACAACAGACTGGGAGATGCTGTAGAAACCGCATTTTTTGAAGGAAAAGGCGTATGTATTTTAGAAAACCTATCAGATAATTCCCAGCTTGAATTTAGCAACAAATTTGAACTCGACGGAATTACCTTTTTTGAACCGAATACACATCTTTTTAGTTTTAATAATCCCTATGGTGCCTGCCCTACTTGCGAAGGCTATGGAAATGTTATTGGAATTGATGAAGATCTGGTGATACCTAACACAACCTTATCTATTTATGAAGATGCTATCGTTCCTTGGCGCACAGATTCATTTAAAGAATATAAAGAAGCACTTATCGATAATGCCTACAAATTTGACTTCCCCATACATAAACCATTTTATGAATTAAATGAAGATCAAAAGCAGCTGTTATGGCAAGGCAATAAATATTTTAATGGTCTAAATTCATTTTTTAAGTATTTAGAAGAAAAAAGTTATAAAATTCAATACAGAGTAATGCTATCCAGATATCGAGGCAAAACTCGATGTACAAGCTGTTTTGGTAAAAGATTAAGAAAAGAGACAGAATATGTAAAAATTAGTAATACAACGATAACCGATCTTGTAAATCTTCCAATTAATGAAGTGTTAGATTTTTTTAAGAAGCTGAAATTAAATAAACATGATGCGCATATCGCAAAGCGCTTGTTAAAAGAAATAATAAATAGATTACAATTCTTATCGGATGTAGGTCTTAATTATCTTTCATTGAACAGGACTTCTAACACTTTATCTGGTGGTGAAAGCCAGCGAATTAATCTGGCGACATCATTGGGAAGTAGTTTGGTTGGGTCTATGTATATTTTAGACGAACCTAGTATTGGACTTCATTCAAGGGATACTGAAAAATTAATAAAAGTTTTAAAAGATTTAAGAGACCTTGGCAACACAGTGATCGTTGTAGAACACGATGAGGACATTATGAGGGCTGCCGATCATATTATAGATATCGGGCCCGAAGCCGGGACATTCGGTGGAGAACTTGTAGCA
Organism: uncultured Aureibaculum sp.; assembly: GCA_965369125.1. Lineage (GTDB taxonomy): Bacteria > Bacteroidota > Bacteroidia > Flavobacteriales > Flavobacteriaceae > Aureibaculum. The sequence continues at coordinate 10,118 of CBDUPN010000057.1, forward strand.
AATGGGACTTTTGAAGATATCCTTAAAACAGATACTTTAACTGCTAAATACTTAAACGGAAAGCTTAAAATTGAAGTCCCGACAAACCGTAAAAAATCTTTGAATTTTGTTGAAGTAATTGGTGCGCGGGAGCATAATCTTAAAAATATTGATGTTAAGTTTCCTTTAAATGCCTTTACCGTGGTTACAGGAGTTTCGGGTAGTGGTAAAACAACTTTGGTGAAACGGATCTTATACCCGGCACTACAAAAACAATTGTATAACTATGGGGAAAAGCCGGGCCAGTTTACCAAACTCAACGGAAATTATTCTTCGATCAGCAATGTTGAATTTGTTGATCAAAATCCGATTGGTCGGTCGAGCAGGTCAAATCCGGTAACTTATATTAAGGCCTATGACGATATAAGAGCCTTGTTCACTATACAAAAGTTATCAAAAATTCGTGCCTATAAAGCCAAACATTTTTCTTTTAATGTTGACGGAGGAAGATGTGAAACCTGTAAGGGAGAAGGCGAAGTCACTATAGGAATGCAATTCATGGCCGACGTTCATTTACCTTGCGAGACTTGTAACGGTAAACGTTTTAAAAAAGAAGTGTTGGAAGTTACTTTTGAAGATAAATCAATTGCAGATGTTTTATCGCTGACCATTGATGAGGCTATCGAATTTTTCTCTTTACACAAACAGAAAAAAATTATAAGCAAATTACAACCATTACAAGATGTAGGCCTTGGTTATGTGCAGCTAGGACAAGCTTCTTCTACCCTATCGGGCGGTGAAGCTCAGCGTATTAAATTAGCGTCATTTTTAGTAAAAGGCGTGACAAAAGATAAAGTGCTTTTTATTTTTGATGAACCTACCACAGGTCTTCATTTTCACGATATCAAAAAATTGTTGAAATCTTTTAATGCCTTGATCAATAAGGGACATACGATCGTTGTTATTGAACATAATATAGATCTTATAAAATGTGCAGATTATATTATTGACCTCGGGAAAGAAGGAGGTAAAAATGGCGGTGAAGTCTTATTTCAGGGAACAACGCCTGAATTAGTACATTCGTCATCATCCTATACCGCAAAGTATTTGAAAGCTAAGTTATAAGGTTACTCTTTTTTTACTTCTTTACCTTCATTTACAGCTTCTAAATTCTCTTTAGCCCAGACAAAATCAGATTGAAATTCCAAGGCTTTTTGAAAACTAGCTTTGGCTAATTCATTCTTACCCTGCTCAAATTCGATCAATCCTTTTAAATTAGATATTGCTGCGAGTAAGACTACTTGTTGGTTATAGTTTTTATTGACCGCATATGTCACCATTATTGTACCATCATCTTTTAATTCCTGGGCTCGTTTAATGGCATTATAGGCTTCGTCATATTTTTTTTGTACAAAATATAAGTTTGCCAATTTGTAAGCATGAAAATTATTATTAGATTTCACTACCAATTTTGCATATACCTGGGCAGCCTTATCTAACGCCCCTAAAGTTTCAAGAGAAACAGCTTGCATCTCCAAGATGTCCATCTTATTTCCGTCTTTGGCTAAAATATCTGTACAAACCATAAAACAAGAAGAAAATCTTCTATCTCTAAAATATAAATAAGCAAGACTGTCTTTATAGGTGCTATTGGCCCCTTCCTTGGCTATAATATTATACATGCTTTTAACCGCTACGTCAGTATCGGCATAACGCAAAGCTTGCTTGATTATATTCTTGTCTAAATCCGTATTATTTGATTCCTGTGCATAAAAACTTATAAAAGCTAAAAGCGCACTAAGGGTGATGTAATATTTTCTCATTATTGAATATGTTAAACCGATTGCAAATTTATCAATATAAATCTTAATAAAAAGCTAAATGTTTAAAATCTATTAATTGGTTGAATATCAGCTTTAATATGAATTTCCCTGAGGAAATCAATTATAATATCGCCATCAACCAATATAACTCCATAAATAGAAGAAATTCACTGAATAATTTCATTAATACATCTGGGTTTAGCTGCGCTGAACCGAAAGAGAGAAATCGTATTTGTATATAGAAAGTTATTGTTTTGTGTACAAGAATTTTTCAGAAGAAAAATCAGTTTTATCCTTCCATTTCCTTAATTCAAATTAATTCAAGGTGCGATTATTTTTTTCTATTGAAAACAGGTAAAACTATAATGATAAGGATAAATGCCAGAAAAGCTTTGATAATCGTACTTTTCCAATCAAATCCGTCACTCAGGAAATATTCAAATATGAAAATTCCAAATACGACTCCTAGTCCCAGTCCTACAGCTTTTTTATTTAACAATTTTTTCACTTTATTTGGTTTTTTAAATTCCGTATTAATTTTATTTGTAGTATTGGTACTCAATTCCTCAATTTAGTTACATAAATCCAATTCGGATCTGATTAGTTTAGTTTGTAAGTATTAAAAAAACCTGCTAATTAAAAGCTCAAGCTTCGCTTATTACTTTTTTT
>CBDUPN010000058.1:0-12233 GCA_965369125.1 uncultured Aureibaculum sp.
CCAGGTAAAAGATTTTTGCCAAGTATATTTTTTTGAATCCACTATATTAATTTTTTATAAGTTCTTGATCAACATTTTTACCTACTGAGATCATATTAGCAAATAACCTAAATGCCCCTGGAACACCTTCAGGTAGTTCTCTAAAAAAGCTCAAGCCTGTATAAATAAAATGACCTTTTCCATAATTTGCTATTAATAAACTTCCTTTTTTTGGCTCTTCCCCTTTATCATTCATCGCCAACAAAGGTGTAAATTCGCTGCCCCATTCATCCGGGAAATATAACCCACGTTCTTGGATCCAGCCGTCAAAATCATTTTCTGTGATCTTATTAGGATAATTCATCAATTCATGATCCGGGTCTAATATAGTCACTTTTGCGTCTTCTTCGACCACCCTATCCCTGGAAAGTTTCAAATTAAAAGGTGCTACCTGATCCACCTTCACGCCACGTGATGTATTGTATTGAACGATCAACGTTCCGCCATCATTTACGTAATTATGCAATTCTTGTTGATAAAATTTTGCCCTGTCATCCACATTATAAGCCCTAATGCCCAAGATTATGGCGTCGAATTCTTGTAATTTTTCTAAAGAGATCTCATTTTCATTCAATTCGACTACATTATATCCAATTTGTTTTAAACTAATTGGAATATTGTCTCCGGCACCTTGAATATATCCAATTGAAGTACCTTTCTTGTCAATATTCAACCGAACGACTTTTACTTCTGATTGCAGTAAAATGGATTGTTTAGGAATATGATCGTAATCAATTTCTACAAGTTCCTTTACAAATGAATTGCCGTTAATTGCAACCATGGGAGATATTTTACCTATGCTTTGTTCTTTTGGTGGTGTGACCGTAAATATAAATGTGCTCTCGGCTCCTTTTTGATCGATAGTGAAGTCAATTTTATCAGGGCTTACTTTCCAATCAGTTGGATAACACAATGAAACATTCCCTTTAAGGCTGTCCTTTAAAGATTTTACGACTACCGGTATTTCTTTGGAGCTGCTATCTTCAAAAATATTCACCTTATCTGTGATATGTGCAGTTACTTCAGGTAATATTTCAAATGGTTGGTATACCTCCCCTTTTACAGGATCGTTATATTTATAAACTATCTCTTTACCAATTGAAATGTCTATTCCGTTTATTGATAGATCAAAATATATTTTCGCTTCCCTTAATGTTTCGGGGCTGCCAATATTTTCTTTTTCTTCCACATCATACATACCCAATGTCCAAACCTTATTCAGCCAATATGGTGAAGTGAATTTGGCATTTTCATTAATAAAATAATCTAAATTAATCTCATTATTAATATTGTTCTCCAAAATTAGATCCTTCTGAATATTTGCTCCTGAAGGTTTTATGGTAATCCTTTTTAATTTAATATGATGATGACTTCTGTTTATTGCCTCAATATTTAATTTTATATTACTATTCGGGGAAGAGATTGGTTGCTCTGCAACAACTTCGAGATATAAACCCGAACAAGCCGTGATAATATTTTCTATCTGACGGAGTTTTAAGTTTTTCCAGTAATCATCTTTTAAATTGCTAATAAGCTGATAAGCTTTCATCAAATTGGGAATACTTGCCGAAGGATCTTTAAAATTAAAATCTTTCTCAACTTTCCATAAAATTTCACCTATTGCCTTTCCTCCTTTTATCCTATTCCATGAAGTGTCAATTCCGTCGAAAATATTGTTTTTATCTGCCGGCATACTGCCATTAATCAATTCAACATATTCCATCCTAGACCCTCTAGATCCTGTACTTCCAAATCCTTGTGATCGGTGTTGGCTCCTGCTTAAAGAGGCAATTTCATTATTAGACATTCCTAATACCGGGTAGTAATTTCCCACATCAAACCCTAACATCTTCGACTTATCTGCCTTTTCAAAATTTTCTTCACTTCCATAAAACCACCAAGAAGTATTAAAAAACATGCGCTTTGGCTGCCATGGTTCTAATAAATTATGCGATTTATAGTTGACATCATTTACAAGATCGAAGGCTTCGACACTTAAGATTGCGGATGAAGTATGCTGTCCATGAGTAGTTCCCGGAGTTCTATGATCAAATCGGTTAATGATCACATCAGGTTTAAATTTTCTGATTATAGTAACTACATCTTTTAATACTTCATCTTTATTCCAGATATCTAAAGTCTCATCTGGATGTTTTGAATAACCAAAATCAATTGCCCTAGTGAAAAATTGTTCACCCCCATCAGTTCGTCGGGCAGCCAGTAACTCCTGGGTTCTGATCACACCTAGTAATTCTTGTAATTCAGTACCTATAAGGTTCTGACCTCCATCACCTCTGGTGATAGAAAGATAACCTGTCCTAGCCTTTACGTCATTCGAAAAATAGGATATTAATTGTGTATTTTCATCATCCGGATGGGCAGCAATGTATAAGACCGATCCTAAAAAATTTAATTTTTTTATCGATTGATATATTTCAGAAGCATCTGGTTTTATCGGTTTCTGTGCACTTAAGGAGACAAAACTGAAAATAATAATGATTGACAATAAAAGTTTTTGCATAAATTTTTTTTATTAACCTATAGTCACAAATCTACTTATTAAAATGAGTTTTTATCAGTAATTAAGAAAACCTTAACATTTTTGATTTAAAATGTGGATAACTGGATAATTTAATTTTTGCCGCTAGTATTTATTATAATATATTTGTATTCCTATTTTAAATAACTTTTTAATGAAATTTATAGTATCGAGCACTCAATTGTTAAAACAATTGCAAACTTTAGGCGGTGTAATTAACAATAACAATACTTTACCGATTTTAGATAATTTTTTGTTTGAACTGTCCGATAATCAGTTAAAAGTATCAGCATCTGACCTTGAAACTACCATGAGTACGGTTATTCCGGTAGAATCGGATAAGGCCGGAACAGTTGCCGTAAATGCTCGATTATTATTAGATACGCTTAAAACATTTCCCGAGCAACCTTTAACTTTTGTTGTTGAAGAGAATCATACCATTGAAATCAGTTCAGATAGTGGTAAATATGCCTTGGCATATGCTGATGGAGAAGAGTTTCCAAAAGCTATTGAATTAGAATCTCCAAGTTCTACCACCATAATGGGAGATATTTTAGCAACTGCCATCGCTAAAACAATTTTTGCATCAGGTAATGATGATCTAAGACCAGTAATGAGCGGCGTATTCTTTCAATTTTCTTCAGAAAGTTTAACTTTTGTTGCAACGGATGCTCATAAGTTAGTAAAATACACCCGAAATGATGTTTCTGCTAATGAAGTCGCCGAGTTTATTATGCCAAAAAAACCTTTAAATCTGCTAAAAAACATCCTAGCGGGGTCTAATGAAGATGTAATTATTGAATATAATGATTCTAATGCCAAATTTACCTTTGACAACAGCGTATTAGTATGTCGATTAATCGATGGGAAATACCCTAATTATGAAGCCGTAATTCCTAAGGAAAACCCCAATAAATTAACGTTGGATAGAAGCTCTTTCTTAAACTCCGTGCGACGTGTATCCATCTTTTCAAGTAAAACAACTCATCAGATCAGATTAAAAATGGCCGGAACTGAGTTAAATATTTCTGCCGAAGATCTGGATTTTTCGAATAAGGCAGATGAAAGATTACAGTGCAGTTATGAAGGTGATGATATGCAAATAGGGTTCAATTCAAGATTTTTATTAGAAATGTTGAATAATTTGAATTCAAATGACGTTCTATTGGAAATGAGCTTACCGAACAGGGCAGGCATATTAACTCCCATCGATGGTTTAGAAGACGGTGAGAATATTACGATGCTGGTTATGCCGGTAATGCTTAATAACTAAGCAATTGCTCATTTTAAAGGGTTTATTTTCAGTATTTTCATTTAAGCTTAAAAAGCTACCATTTATATAGCAAACTTGCATATTGGTGAATTTAAATTCACAGAAATGAAATATTTCGTATATTGCACTTAATAACAACTAAATAACTCCCTTAATTCAAGTGTTTTAGTGTTTAGATTATGATTGTAAATTAAACCTTCCTTCAATTGGTTGGTCTTACGTTATAATATGTATTTAGTGAAAAAGAAGTCTAATTAAAAGTACTCTATGAAAAGAAAACTACTCACTATTTTAACATTTTCGGTATTCACTTTTGTAACAGTTGCACAGACAACCGATTACTCTAAAATCGTATTTAGCAGTAAAATTTATGAATACAAGAAAACCGAACCTAGAACTCACGAACTAGGTATCGATAAGGCATTACTTACCAATATTGTTGATTTACTTGGAGATACTTTATATTCTGATGAACAAAAAAACGAGATTATTAATAAGGCCTGGTTGGCATTTTATAATCCCAAAATGTTTGATTATGTTTATAAAGACTTTGCCGTTAAAACAATAAATAATTGGGGGCAGAAGAATGCCAAAGGTGAGCTGGTGTTAGAACCTAACCCCTATCTCACAGAATGGACCATTAATGATGATGAATTCCCCTATTTTCAACTTGCTTTAAGCAAAATACTCGATTACTATAGTTTAATAGGATATGGTGACGATGCCGAAGGGGTTAAATCTTCATTCAACGAATTATTAGTAACTAAAAATATTAATCTTCAAGATCCTAAGGACGATGATTGGGCCTATTCTTATTTAGAATCTATAAATGCCGAATTAGCAAAAAAAGGACTTGTTGCTTTGGTAACCAAAGGGTACTATGATATTATCGTTTGCAAAATAGATCAAAAGGAAGAACTCACCGCCCTTTTCAAGAGGATAAAGTGGGATTTTGTACAACCATAAATATTAATAATTATATACTTAAATAACAAAAAAACCGTTCATAAGTGAGCGGTTTTTTAATAACTGCCGAACCAATTTTTAATATTTAATTAATTTGAACACATGACAAGGATGATATTGCTATTCATAGCAGTTATTGGATTTAATCTTAATAGTTGGGCTCAACCAGATTATACAAAGATCACATTTCGAAGTAAAATAAAGGAGTATAAAAAATCGAAACCAAACATTGCAGACCTGACAATTCATAAAAGTGAAATAAAGGATATTGTTACTTTGCTTGGGTCCAAATTTTACGCCGAAGAAGAAATTGAAGATATCAGTGAACGCATTTGGTTATCATTTATAGATCCCGAAAAATTTGATTTTGTCTATAAGGATATGGCCATTAGAACATTTCCTGACTGGAATAAAAAAAATGTCCGCGGTGAAATTGTATTAGAACCTAATCCTTTTTGGGCAGAATGGACTTTAGCTGATGGGGAATTAGCCTACGTACAAAAAGCCTTTAGTTTAATTTTATCTTATTATGATCTCATGGCTTATAGCGATGACGCTATCAGCACCAAAAAATCATTGGAAAAGTTATTATATACCAAAAAATTGAATTTCGGTACCCCAAGAAGTGGCGACTGGACAAATTCCTATTTAAAATCGGCGAATAATTCATTAGCTAAAAAAGGGCTCATCGCATTGATCTCTAACGGCTATTATGATTTTATAGTCTGCGAAGCAAATAAAAGAGATACCTTGACTACCCTATTCAATAAATTACACTGGAAGTTTGTCAATCCTTAGCTAAAAATCAAACTCAACTTTCTTTTGCCATTATATATATTGAAACAATTAATTGTTAATTGTTTTTATTAAATTCACATAGGTGAATTATTTAGCACATATATACTTATCAGGAGATGACGACAATATTAAGATCGGTAATTTTATTGCCGATAGAGTAAAGGGTAAAGAATATTTAGATTACCAGACTGAAATTCAATATGGTATCCTGCTACATCGGCAAATAGATTCATTTACAGACAAACATCCCATTGTTAAAAGAAGTAAAAGTAGGTTGCATGAAAGATACCGTCATTATGATGGTGTTATTATCGATATTCTTTATGATCATTTTTTAGCTAAAAATTGGAAGAATTATAGCGAAATTCCTTTAAACAAGTATGTTCAACATTTTTACAGCCTTTTAGAGTCAAATTATACACTCCTGCCTGAAAGAATACAATATTTATTTCCCTTTATGTTTAGCGGTAATTGGTTATATAACTATAAAACAATTGATGGTATAGAAAAGGTTTTAACAGGTATGAACAAGCGTTCAGGCTATAAATCTCAAATGCATCTGGCTGTTGAGGATTTGCAACTTTACTATGACGAATTTGAAAACGATTTTACCTTATTTTTTGAAATCTTGCGTACCTTTTCAAGCGAAAAACTTCAAACATTAATGACATGAGGCAAATTATTACATTGCTATTTCTTTCGTTCTTATTTCTACAGTGCAGAAAACAAGTTGAACATAATAAAAATATTAAGGAGTATGGAATGATTGCAGAAAAAGCAATGGTTGTTTCGGCAAGAACTGAAGCCTCAAAAATAGGCGTAGATATCATGAAAAAAGGAGGCAATGCCTTCGATGCCATGATCGCTACAGACCTTGCCTTAGCAGTAGCCTATCCCTTTGCCGGTAATTTAGGTGGTGGTGGTTTTATGGTTTATAGGCTCAATGATGGAACTACCGGGGCTCTGGACTACCGTGAAAAAGCACCTCTTGCCGCTTCGCGAAATATGTATCTAGACGATGAAGGTAATATTATTAAAGATAAAAGTACTTTGGGTGCAATGGCGGTAGGTATTCCTGGTACTATTGCCGGTTTGTTTGAAGTTCATAAAAAATTCGGCACAATGCCAATAGAACAATTAATCCAGCCAGCCATAAATATAGCTATACGAGGCGTTATCGTAACACAGAAGCAGGCCGAGCAATTAAACAATTATCGAAATTTATTTTCAGTGGCAAATAATAGAACCATTCATTTAGATAAAGAATGGAAGGCTGGAGATACCATTAAATATCCGGCGCTAGCCAATACGCTTACTCGAATTCAAAAAAATGGCCGGGATGAGTTTTATATTGGAGAAACGGCCGAATTACTTGTTGATTATATAAAAAACCTAGGTGGAATTATTACCAAGGAAGATTTAGAAAAATACCAAGCCCAATGGCGAAAACCTATTATTTTTGACTATGATGATTACAAAATCATATCCATGTCGCCTCCTTCAAGCGGAGGGATAGGTTTAGCGCAAATATTAAAAAGTATAGAACCATACGGTATAGAACAATATGAACATAATTCGACCAAATTTATTCAGTTAATTACGGAGGCTGAAAGAAGAGCTTATGCGGATAGATCTTATTTTTTAGGAGATCCTGATTTTAATAATATTCCTGTTGATAGTCTCATTTCTGAAAGTTACTTAAAAGAACGCATGGCGAATTTTAACTGGAGGCAAGCCAATAGATCTGAAGACATTACTCATGGAAATATCAACATGGTTGAGAGCAATGAAACCACTCATTATTCTATAATCGATCCATTTGGTAATGCTGTTTCGGTTACAACAACATTAAATGGCGCCTATGGGTCTAAAGTATATGTCGAAAAAGCAGGCTTCTTTTTAAATAATGAAATGGATGATTTCAGTTCAAAACCGGGAGAACCTAATATGTTTGGTTTAATAGGTGCTGAAGCCAATGCGATTGCTCCTGAAAAAAGAATGTTAAGTTCAATGACACCAACGATTGTTGAACGGGAAGGAAAACTAAAAATGGTATTAGGTTCACCAGGTGGTTCAAGAATAATAACTTCTGTATTACAGAATATTATTAATGTTCTAGAATTTGATATGACCATGCAGGAATCGGTTTCGAAGCCTCGTTTTCACCATCAATGGATGCCCGATGATATTAAATTCGAGCCTTCTTTCGATACTTTAGTATTTTCTTCCTTAAGACAGCTTGGCTATATAATAGACCAAAGTACTTCTCCTGTAATTGGAAAGGTGGATGCAATTTTAGTACTTCCTGATGGAAAACTCGAAGGTGGCGCCGATCCGAGAGGAGATGATACCGCCGCAGGATATTAAAATAAATTAAAAAACCTTCACTTTTAAAGGCTATATGCTTAGTTTTTTATACTTTCGCAACTGCAAAAACAATACTAAAAATTGTGTTTTTGTGCTCTTCAATGGCAATTAGCCATTAATTTAAATGTCAAACTGATAATTTGAAATATGGAAGAAAAGAAATTTGATATAAACTCCCTAATAGGTTTTGTTTTACTAGGTGCCATTATGATGTGGTATTTTTATACCAATCAACCAACGCCCGAGGAACTGGCAAAACAAAAAACCGAAAGAATACAAGATTCTATTCAGAGCACACAAGATCAAGTTCAAAATAATAAAATTCAGGAAGAACCGGTAATAACTACTTTTGAAGTTAAAGATTCTATTTCTTTGTTAAATGCCCAAAGTCAGTTAGGAGCATTTTCATATAGCGCAACGCTGCCTTCTGCCAAGCCAAACGAAACTATTTTAGAAAGTGATCTTTTTATAATAAAAGTTGCTAATAAAGGAGGACAGATAACAGAAGTTGAATTAAAGAAATTTAAAACTTACGATCAAAAACCCTTATATCTTATTAAAGATAACAATGCGTTATTCAATATTAGCTTTGCAACGACCGATAATAGAACATTAAATACGAAAGATCTTTATTTCGAGCCTACGCTAACCACTAATGGTGAAAATACTGTGCTTTCGATGAAGTTAAAGGTGTCTAATGATCGCTTTTTGGAATATAGATACGAAATTAAGCCAGATAATTATATGCTTGATTTTGCCATAAGGTCGCAAGGCATGGATAATGCTATAAATACTTCTCAATCTTTGAATTTAGATTGGGATCTGAAGGCATACCGACAAGAAAAAAGTTTACAGTCGGAAAACATGTACACTTATTATTATTATAAGGCTGATGATGATGTTAGTTATCTGACGAACGATGATGAGGAAACAGAAATAAATGTAAATTGGGTAGCCTACAAACAACACTTCTTTTCATCTATTTTAAAAACCGACACACCCTTTAGTTCTGCCAAATTTATTTCTAAGAATTTAGTGGTTGATGAAGATATAGATACGGTATTTACGAAACAATTTAGTGTTAATGCGCCGTTAGATATGAAAAATGGCGAATTAAATTATGCTATGAATTGGTATTTTGGGCCTACTAACTATAGGATCTTAAATAAGTACAAAGGAACAGACCTAAGTGAAGTAGCTGATCTGGGTTGGGGTATTTTTGGTTGGATCAATAAAATCGTTTTTGTACCGGTATTCAGTTTTCTTAGTTCATTTATCGGCAATTACGGATTGATCATCATATTAATGACAATCGTAGTTCGGATCATTATGTCTCCTGTGGTATATAAATCATACTTATCCAGTGCCAAAATGAAAGTATTGCGCCCTGAGATGAATGAGATCAACGAAAAATATAAGGGTAAGGAGAATGCCATGAAGCGCCAACAGGAAACGATGGCTTTACAGCGAAAAGCAGGTGTTAATCCACTTTCGGGATGTATTCCGGCCTTGATTCAAATGCCTGTGTTCTTTGCATTATTCAGGTTTTTCCCCTCGAGTATAGAATTACGTCAGAAAGGATTTTTATGGGCGAGCGATCTATCTTCTTATGATACCATAGCAAAATTGCCTTTTAAGATCCCTTTTTATGGAGATCATGTTAGTTTATTCCCAATTCTTGCTTCTGTGGCTATTTTCTTTTATATGCAAATGACCCAAAGCCAGCAGATGAATATGCAACAGCCCACACAAGAAGGAATGCCTGATATGGGTAAAATGATGAAAATGATGATGTGGTTTTCACCGATAATGATGCTGTTCTTCTTTAATAATTATGCAAGTAGTTTAAGTTTATATTATTTTGTATCGAATTTATTGACTATTGTTATTATGCTTGTGATCAAGCATTACATTATTGATGAAGATAAAATTCATGCCCAGATCCAGGAAAACAAAGCCAAACCTGAGAAAAAGAAAAGTAAATTCAGACAGCGTATAGACGACGCAATGAAGCAAGCGCAAGTGCAGCAAGAAACCCAGAAACGCAAAAAGAAATAAAAATAAAAAAATCCGAAGGTAAGCTTCGGATTTTTATTTTGCAATTTATCTAAATTGTGAATTATTCAAAATTTGACGATCTTAGTCTTTTATAACCTATGTTTTAAGATTTATTTTCTTTGATCTTAAAATATGATAGCTTCTAAAATATGCAGAATGACCTTATTAAGATCTCAAGGGTAATCAAATCAACCTCATCAAATCCAAACCACAATTACTATTCAGTCATTTGTATTCAAGAAGATGTAAAAGGTATTGAGGTCGATCATGTTTTTTATGAAAATAATTCAAATAGTATCTTTTTCCTAGATCCAAAATATCAATGGAAAATAAAAACAAATGAGAATGAAGAATCTAAAGGATATATTTTATTTTTAGATCATAAATTAATGGATAATCCAACTTTTAATAAATTATTGATAAATGAAATAAAGTTATTTAATCCCCATGTGATCCCTAAAGTTAACCCGAGCCCCGGAATATCCGTCAGAGTTGAAGCAATTCTTGAAATGATAGATGAACTCTTAGGATCCGATCTCAATAATAAAGAAAATGCCATATTATCCTTATTAAATACCTTCTTTATCTATTGTGACGGGCAATGCAATATTAAATCAAGCATCAATAACTCAAATGGTAAAACGAATATAGTTTATAGGTTTAAAAATCTCGTAAGCAAGAATTATTCTAAACATCATGAAGTTGCTAATTATGCCGAATTATTAAATATCAGTGCTAAATACTTAAATGAATGCGTAAAAGAGGTATTAAAGGTGAATGCTAAAAGCATTATTATCGAGCAACTTATAATGAAGGCAAGGCATAAGCTCAAATTCACGAATGAATCCATCAAAGAAATTTGTTATGAACTTGGTTTTTCCTCATCGGACTATTTTTGTTATTTTTTTAAACATCATACAGGTTATACTCCTTCGGCTTTCCGCAAATTATAAAAAACCAATTTTCTAAGTATTTACCGTATTTTTCGAAGTTATGGTGTTTTTATGCTTATTAACTTTGGATTGGAGTATAAATACATAGAAATATTTTATTATCTATTAATTTTTATTTGAACTCAAAATAAAATTAACTAAGCATTGCAAGCTTATTAGTCGAAGTTAAAGAAAATCCCAAAATATGAAAAAGTTAATTAAAATCTTGGCTAAAATAGTGTTGGTCCTACTCATCATCGGTATTATAGCTTTCCTTTTTATCAATTTTAGAGGTATCCCGTCCTATGATACCGAGAGCATTGATTATACCCATGTTGCTACGCCTGAAAGTTTGGAACGAGGAAAAAAATTGGCATTAATGTTATGTGCAAATTGTCATAAAGATCCGAATTCCGGAAAATTAACAGGCACCAAAATGTTAGACGCGCCACCGGAGTTTGGAGAAATATTTTCCGCTAATATTACACAGGATAAAACGTATGGAATTGGCGAATGGACAGATGGTGAAATAGTACGTTTGCTTAGAACAGGCATCAAAAGAGATGGTAAATATGCGCCGCCTTACATGGCAAAACTCCCGACCATGGCCGATGAAGATATCAATGCTATTGTCTCTTTTTTAAGATCCGAAGATCCATTGGTTACTGCAGATGCAACTCCGGATAGACCTACCGAGCCCTCTTTTTTAACCAAACTTTTGTGCAATATTGTTTGGAAACCATTCCCTATGCCAACAGAACCCATTAAGTTACCTGATACGACAGAGACCATAGCATTAGGAAAATATTTGGCACATAATCTCGACTGTTTTTCTTGCCATTCAGCAGATTTTAAAACCAATAATTTTATGCAACCAGAATTAAGTGAAGGATATTTTGCAGGTGGTAACAAACCCTTAAATAAAGAAGGGAAGGTAAAGCTTACGCAAAATCTAACACCTGATAAGGAAACCGGAATTGGTAATTGGACAAAGGAACAATTTATAAAAGCAGTTAAGTATGGTATAAAAGATGGAGAAAAGGCATTGGAATATCCTATGGTACCTTATAGTTTACTCAGCGATACGGAAGCAAATGCTATTTTTGAATATTTAAAAACCTTAGAACCGGTTCATAACGAGGTTAAAAGATCCGTCTACGACTAAATAAGATTTTTGATCACATCGAGTGTATAATCAAGGTCAGATTTTGTTATATACTTGCTAAAAGAAAAACGAACCGAAGTTTTTTGGGCTTCTTTT
>CBDUPN010000059.1:0-12195 GCA_965369125.1 uncultured Aureibaculum sp.
CGATTATCATGATCTTCACCCAACCACCATTTTTTCACATATTGTTTTTTAACCAATCCGAATTTGTTTATGGAATGTGATTCAATATGAGTAATCAAATCTTCCACCGAATTTGTAACAAAAAGCAATTTCATGTCTTCGGGACTTATGCTTTCATTTTCGGCCATTATATGGATATGGTGGCATAGTTCCCTATGATATTCTGAATCAAAAATAACGACAGGAAAATCTTGAATGACTTTTGTTTGTATTAATGTTAAAGCTTCAAAAAGTTCATCGAGCGTGCCCATGCCTCCAGGCATGACCACAAAAGCATATGAATACTTTACCAAAATAACTTTTCTCAGAAAAAAGTAAGGGATATCGATCCATTTATGCAGATACGGATTTGGTTTTTGTTCAAAAGGTAAAATAATATTGCACCCAACCGAATTCCCACCAGCTTCAAAAGCGCCCTTGTTAGCTGCTTCCATAATACCCGGACCACCACCCGTCATAACGGTAAATCCTATTTTTGATAAGGCAGCACCAATTTTTTCGGCATTTTTATAATGTTCGGATTCTTTTGTAAATCGTGCAGAACCAAAAACTGTTACACAAGGCCCAATAAAGTGCATTTTACGAAATGCTTTTATGAAATTGAAAAAGACCTTAAATGCAAAAGTCAATTCTTTATATCGCGATAATGGCCCTCTTACAAATAACGATTCATCTCTTGATAATTTGACATTTTTTTCTGGTTTCATAGCTCATATTTTATGTTGTCTTCTTATAACTCCAAACGGCTAAACCGTTCATAATAAAAGCGTAGAGTAATGTTTTTGATAATTGTGGTAGAATGTCTACAAAACCAGAACCTTTAAGCATAACCATACGCATCACTTCTACAAAGTATTTAATAGGGTTGAATTCTGTAATTATTTGAGCCCAATACGGCATACTTTCAATAGGTGTAAATAATCCACTCATCAGAATGAAGATCACCACAAAAAACCAAGCAATAAACATGGCTTGTTGTTGTGTATCTGTGTAGTTTGAAATAAATAATCCTATTCCTAATATCACTAAAATATAAATAGATGTGTATAAATACATAAGCGCTAAACTCCCAAGCATAGGAACATTAAAAATTAACTCTGCCAGAATTAATCCAACCGTTAATAGAACCATTCCTAAAACCCAAAATGGAAAAAGCTTACCAATAATAAACTGACTTTTCTTAATTGGAGTCACATTGATTTGTTCTAATGTGCCAATTTCTTTTTCACGTACAATGTTCATTCCCGAAAGAAATAAGGTAATCATAGTAACCAGTAAAACTAATATCCCTGGTACCATAAAGGTTTTGTAATTCAAAGTCTCGTTATACCAAAACAACGGAATTGTTTCTATATTTAATGGTTGAACTTGATTGTCAGAAGCTAATAATAAATCAACTTTTAAATGTTGATTAAAGCCTTGAATTATTTCCGTTATATATACGTTTTCAACACCGGCAGCCGCACCGTCAATAGCATTAATGGTTACCCCTAAACTATTGTATTTTTCTTTTTGTAAATCTCGTTCAAAATATTGTGGGATTTCTAGGACAACATCTACTTCACCTTTTAACATTGTTGAACTTGCTACGGCTTCCGAAGGGAAATCTGTTAAAACATTAAAATAGGCCGATGCATTAAATTTCTCTATTAAAGCCCTTGATGTTGATGTGTGATCATAATCTAAATAACCAAATTTAATGTTCTTAACTTCAAAAGTTGCTGCATTCGACAGAACAATGAGTTGCAATAATGGCATAATAAAAATAATAGGCAGCATGCCCTTATTTCTAAAGATTTGCTTAAACTCTTTTTGTATGATGTATAAGATCGTTTTCATTATTCCAGTCTAATTTTATATTTTTTCACACTCAAAGCGATAAAAAACACGGTCATTCCTAATAAAATCAGGGTCTCTTTCCATATGAATTGTAATCCAACACCCTTAAGCATGATGCCTTTAAGGATGATGATAAACCACTTAGCGGGAATAATATTACTAATGACTTGTAATAGATAAGGCATACTTGAGATTGGAAAAATAAAACCTGATAATAATATGACAGGAAGCATTAACCCCATCAAGGAAATCATCATTGCTGTTTGTTGCGATGCAGATATGGTTGAAATTAAAATTCCTAAGGCTAGTGAACTGATTATGAACAAAACACTTTCCAGACCTAATAAAAGCAAGCTGCCCTGAACAGGCATATTAAAAATGAAGATGCTCAAAAGAACGATAATAACAGCATTGATGATAGATAGAAAAATATACGGAAACACTTTTCCAATAATTACCTGAAATGGTTTTAAGGGTGACACCAAGAGTATTTCCATAGTACCCAATTCTTTTTCTCTGGTAATTGAAATGGATGTCATCATTGCAGAAACCAACATGAGAATGATAGTCATAACTCCAGGCACAAACATATATACGCTTTTTAATTCGGGATTATAAACCATTCGTGTTTCCGGAATAATCTGATAAAGGATGGTGATGTCTTTGTTTAATTGTTTTTGATACTGTTGAAGAATGGCATTCACATAATTGCTTATAGTATTTGCCGTATTTGGGTCTGTGGCATCGGTAATAATTTGAACAGTTGCTTTATGTTCTTTAATTAAGTTTTTACTGAAGTCTTTCTCAAAATTTAAAACTGCTTTTACCTGCCCTTTTTGAAATACAGAAGCTATTTCTGCTTCTCTAGTAACCATTTGTTTTATAGTGAAATATTTTGAGGCCGAAATTTTATTTATTATTTCTTCTGTCGTTGCATCTTTTGAATGGTCTAAAATAGCAATGTCTACATTATTGATCTCATTGGTAATGGCAAATCCAAAAAGTAAAATCTGAGCAATAGGCATTCCAAAAAGGATAAACAACGAGCGTCTATCTCTAAAAATATGGTAGAATTCTTTTTTTATAAAACCTATAAATCGTTTCATTTGTTTCTCTAACTTACTTAAGAGGGATAATTTATACCATTAGTTAACAGTAGTTTAGGCTCCATTACCTTTAGAAATGCTTGGAGATGGGTTTCTTGCCAACTTTAAAAACACATCATTCATACTCTCTGCCTTAAATTGCGCTTTGAGTTTTTTAGGGGTATCTAGCGCCTCAATTTTACCATTAACCATAATGGAAACACGATCGCAATACTCAGCTTCGTCCATATAATGCGTGGTCACAAATATGGTGGTACCTTTATCGGCTGCTTTATAGATCATTTCCCAAAACTGTCGTCGGGTTATTGGATCGACTCCTCCTGTTGGTTCATCTAAAAACACAATTTTAGGCTCGTGCAACAAGGCTACTGAAAACGATATTTTCTGTTTCCAGCCCAATGGTAAAGAACCTACTAATTGACTTGCCACCTCCTGTAAACCTAAATCATCAATCAATTCTTTTGACTTTTCCTTAATTCTTACTCGAGATAATCCATAAATACCACCAAAGAATGTTATGTTTTCTTTAACCGTCAGGTCGTCATATAAGGCAAATTTCTGACTCATATAACCAATATTCTTCTTAATGTCTTCTGCATGGGTAAAAACATCAAAACCGGCAACTTTAGCATTACCAGAAGTAGGTTTAGAAATACCAATAAGCATTTTCATCGCTGTAGTTTTTCCCGCTCCATTAGCCCCTAAGAAACCAAATATTTCTCCTTTTTCAACCTCAAAAGTTATCGCATTTACGGCGGTAAAATCGCCAAACATTTTGCTTAGTTTTTGAGCTTCTATGACCTTGTTATTGTTCATTAAGTTTGTTTTGTTTCATCTAGTTTGTTTTGTCTCATTGAGCGCAGTCGAGATGTCTTAGTAATTCCCGAAGGCGCTCGAACGGTCATCTATTTTGCCAATTCCATAAAGGTATCCTCAATGGTAGGTTGCGTTTTTTCAATGTGTATTTCTGATAGGTTTTTAGACCGTAAATACTGCCGCAATTCTTCTTTGTTAAAATCATTTCTTTGGTCTGAATAATGTACAAATTCGCCAAAAGGATATACACTATACTGATGTTCGTATGATTTTAAACTATTGATTAATTGATACATATTATGAGCTCTCACATTAAAGATCGTTTTAGGATAATGATTTACAATAGCTTCCGGGGTGTCAATTTCCAGGATATGACCATCCTGAATCAATGCAATCCGATCGCATAAGGCGGCTTCATCCATATAAGGAGTAGAAACCAGCATAGTGATTCCTTTTAGTTGTAATCGCTTTAGCATTTCCCAAAATTCTTTACGCGATACAGCATCTACACCTGTTGTTGGTTCGTCTAGGAATAAGACGTCGGGTTTATGAATCAAAGCGCAACTCAAAGCCAGTTTTTGTTTCATTCCGCCGGAGAGTTTGCCGGCTCTTCGATTTTTAAATGGCTCTATTTGCACATAAATATCCTTAATTAGATCATAATTTTCTTCAATTGTGGTGCCAAAAATTGTAGCAAAAAATCGTAAGTTTTCCTCAACAGTCAAATCCTGATATAAGGAAAATCTCCCTGGCATATAGCCTACACTTTTTCTAATGGATTTAAAGTCTGTTAACACATCAAAACCGGATACAGTCGCAGAGCCTTCGTTCGCAATTAATAAAGTAGTTAAAATGCGAAACAGGGTTGTTTTTCCTGCACCATCAGGCCCGATCAATCCAAATAATTCTCCTTTTTTCACATCAAAAGAAATATTGTTTAAAGCATTTACCTGTTCAAATGATTTTGATATGTTAGTAATTGTAATACCCATTTATTCAAAATAATTAGAATACGCATTCACATTTTCTTCAATACTTTGTTTTAATTTGGAGGCCTCTTCCAAGGTGTTAGCTTTAGAAAGTGCTTCTATTTTTTCTATTAAAGGCAAAAGCCAAACGTGTAAATTATCGTGAGAAGCACCTTTCATTGTGCAATTTTTTATCACATAATTTTTATCATCATTCAGCATATCAGCCAATGTATAATAGTCATCTAAGGTGCTGGTAGTCTGGTTTTTGATATTTTTTTTCATTTTTTGTATGCCTTCATTAGTTTCTGCATTGGCCTGCCATTTGCTGCCATTATTCAACTCAATTTTGCTAATCCAAGCGTTCGTATATACGTTTGTTGTTTTGTCGTCATGATCTTGGTGTGTCACCTCTACAGATTCCTTAAAAACATCTGTTTTTGTATCGTTTTCTCTGGTTTTATTGTCTTTACAGCTTACAAACACCAATAAGGCTGCGAAAATTAAATGTTTCATTGTTTTCTGATTTTATTGATTGTTATTGTTCGAATTGTTTAACCAAAGTTCTGCCGGCATTCCAATTTTTAAACTGCCATCATTTTTTACATCAATTTTTACTGCATAAACCAGCGCAACACGTTCCTCCTTGGTTTGTATGATCTTAGGTGTGAATTCTGCTTCTGATGATATCCAGCTGACTTTGCCATTAAATGATCTCATTTTCTTTTGATCATCTATCTTTATAGTAACATTTTGGCCCAATTTAATATTGGCGAGTTGCGGTTCACTGATATACACGCGTAACTGCATATTCGCCAGATCTGCTATTTTATATAAAGGTTTTCCAAATGACGAGATTTCGCCAGATTCAGCATATTTTACCAGTACGGTGCCTGCAATAGGGTTAATGATCTTACTCTTATTGATCTGGTCATCAATTTGTTTTAATTGTACATCAATACTTTTTAATTCATTAACCACGGGGGCATTTTGTATTTCGATACTTCTGATCTGTTGTTTTAGGACCTCTATTTCACCGGTAATATTATCTAATTGCTGTTGTGTTCCGGCATTATCCTTTATCAAATTTTCAATACGGGATTTATTTATATTGGCCGTATTAAGTTTGGCTTTTAACACCGAAATCTGCGACAATACACCTCTTGATTTAGAGCTAATAACCTCTTTCGAAACCAATAATTGTTCTTTTTTTAAAACCAGGGATATGGTGTCTATATAACCCAAAAAAGCGTCCTTTTCGAGTATGTCACCTTCATTTATATTGAATTCCAAAAGTTTTCCATTATTTTCTGCAGAAACAGTGATCTCTGTTGCTTCGAAATTTCCATATCCATCGGCCTTATCATTATTGCTGCTACAGGATAAAAGCCCCGCTGAGATTAAGAAGATTCCAATTAAAAGTTTAAAGTATTTCATGAGGTATAATTTTAATGTCCTTTTGTAATATTATAATTTGCTTTAGCTAATTGCAACTGAATTGTATGGGTAGCCAATGTATTCTGGTCTTCATATAGATTGGTCAACTCAGTTATGTATGCGGAACTAGTGATCACACCGTTTTTTAATTGTGATTCAGCAGCACTTAGCACATCTTTTCTTAATGCAATTATTTCTTTATCGGATTCAATGAGTAAAGCGATCTTATTAATTTCATTTAGTGTCTGATCAAGTTCTATATCGGTATTAAGCTTGAATATTTCCATTTCATTATCAACAAGGTCTTTATTGATAGCCATGGATTCACGGTGTTTTTTATTGGCCTTGCCGTCAAATACATTCCATTTTAATTTAATGCCCGCAATATAAAATGGCTGAAATGAGTTGTCTAACATATTTAAGCCCGGGTTGCCATAACCACCTTCTGCAAATCCGGATAATTTTGGCAGCTTTTGCTTTGAAAAAAGTATTTCTGAACTTGAGATCTCTTGCTTTTTTAGTTCAAATAATTCCAATTCCGGCCGATTCAGTGCTATTGCCGGGGCAATTGATATATCGGATTCCTGAAAAAGCGTATGATTTGACAGAGGTTTACCGATCAATGAAGATAAAGTTTCAATCATAGACAACTTAAGCTGATCAAGCTCTGTAAATTGCTGCTTAACTTTTAGTAATTCGGCCTCCAATACTTTATCAGATGCAGGAAGAACGACCCCATTTTTTATACCCGATCTAACCTCGTTCAATTTTGCATCAAGTTGATTTTGTTTTAAGGCTAAAATTTCTTGCTTTTCTTGTGTGAGGAGCACAGAGAAATAGAGTTGGTTCACTTGTTTTTTCAACTGGTACAAGTTTACTTCAACTGTCTTTTTTTTGGTTTTAAGGGTTGACTGTGTTAAAGCGTTTTTTGCATTGATAAGTCCGCCTCCATATATAAGTTGACTTGCAGATATGGAGGTTCTATATTGGTCTTTATTGAGTGGCTCAATACCGGCATTTGGTATTGGTATTTCAATCACATCAGATTGGTAGGTCGCTTGTGCGCTTAGATCTAACTGCGGTAAACTTTCAGCTTTTATAGCCTCAAGATCGATCGAATGCTGCTTTTCTAATAGGGCAGTTTGCTTTGCCAATGGATAATTTTTTTCTACCAATTGATAGCATTCGTTGAGCGTAATTTGTTCTTGCCCGAAAACACTTAGGGACAATAGAATTAAGAGAAGGGAAGTTAATTTTCTCATGTTGATATTTTTATAGAATTAATAATAAAATCGGCTACCTCTGTTTTTCTTTCTTCCATCAAATGTTGAAAAGCGGTTTCATCGGTATTGGTAATTACCTTAAGCAATGGGGATGCCACGAACGGAAAAATATTAAGTGCTACTATATTGATAAACAATTGCTCGGCTTTTATTGGTTTAATTAAACCCTTTTTAATTTCCTCTTCTAATTGCATTTTGAATTTTTCAATATTGGGAAACCCTACATTTTGCTGGATCTTTAGAACAAAATCCGGATTTCTGTTCAGCTCATTAAAAATAAAATTTGGCAAATAGGGATGCTTTATTATAAAAGAAATATAATTAAACGTAAAGTTCTTTATCTTATCTTCAACCGAAGAATCATCATTTAATATCTTGTTTAATTGTGGTGCCAATAAGGCAAAGGCATTTTTAAAAACGGCTTCAAATAGCAGTTGTTTGCTTCGGTAATAGTAATGAAGCATGGCTTTATTGATACCCGCCTTATCTGCAATTTCCTGCATTCTGGTGCCATCCATGCCTTTGCGTTGGAATATTTTTTTTGCAGCTTCTAAGATGCCTTTTTCGGTATTTATATCTTTTGCTTTATTCATGTTAACTAATTAGTTTAACCATTTGGTTAACAAAAGTAAATAAAAAAATGAAAAATAAAAATTTACAGTCAAAATAATTTTCCGCTATTAAAAACCAAGTCCATTTTAGATATAAGTTATATATTTATAACCTTTAACAAAACACTTTCATGAAAGCAATATTTTTCTCCTTATTACTACTCGTTTCTACCTTAAGCTTAGCCCAAAAAAAAACCTTAGATCATCAGGATTTTGATATCTGGAATGCTATAAAAGATAAAACCATTTCTCCTAATGGTAATTATATTATGTATTCCTTAGAAAAAGGAGAGGCTGATAATTTTCTAAAAATCACAAACACCAAGGCCTCAACTATATTTGAATACGAAAGATCTCAAAAAGGTCAATTTTCCTATGATTCAAATTATGCACTTTTTACTATAAAAGCCTGGAAAGATAGCATATCAGAGCTGAAGCGTAAAAAAGTAAAGAAAGATAAAATGCCCCATGATACCCTCGGTATTTATAACCTTAGCGATAAAACCTTACATAAAATAGCGCATATTAGGTCGTATAAGATACCCGAAAAATGGTCGGGTTATGTAGCCTATCAACTAGAAGAAATTAAGGCAGAAAAAAAGGAAACTGAAGATAAAGAAGAAGAGGACGAGCCTAAAATAGAAAAAGAAAAGAAAAAAAAGGAAAAAAAAGTGGGTGATGAAAATGGTTATCATCTTGTGTTGCAAAATCTAACAACCAAAAAACAAGACACATTTAAATTTGTTACCCAATATACTTTTGCAAAAAAAGGAAAACGCCTGGCATTTACCACAACAGGCCATGATGATCAAGGCAAATCGGGGGTTTTTGTATTAAACTTAGAAACCGAATTATTGTCACCTGTTTATGAGGTCGAAAAAGCAAAATTTTATCAGCTTGGTATAAGCGAATCAGGAAAGAATTTAGCCTTTATAACCGATGAGGATACTACCAAAGTTCAGGAAAGGCCCAATAAACTGTTTACTTGGTTAGAAGGGCAAACAGCGGCTAAAAAACAACTTGATCCGGATACAGCGCCCAAAGGCTATAGGGTTTCTACAGATGGCGATATTAGTTTTTCTAAAGATGAAACAAAGCTATTCTTTGGTTTGGCCACCCCAAAGATTATAAAAGACACCACCCTTATAGACGACGAAATTGTTAACGTAGAAGTATGGACATATGATGAGCCAAGGTTATATACAGTGCAGGAATTACAGTTAAAGAACGACCAGAAAAGATCGTATTTGGCCGCAATTCACTTAAAAAATGATAAACTGGTACAACTGGCTTCAACAGCATACCCAGACGAAAACTTGGGAGATGAAGGAAATGCAACATATGCCCTGGTCAACACCTCGCTTCCATATCAATTAGAAAGCCAATGGACTGGCAATCAGGCGCGAGATTATGCCAAGGTAAATGTCAATACCGGTGAAACAAAAAATATTCTATCAAAGATTACCGGTAGGGTCAGGTTAAGCCCCGCCGGGAAATACGCATACGGATATAATGAAATAGACAGCACCTGGTTTACCTACAACCTTGACAAGGATAGATTTACCAAGCTTACCGAAGGAAAGGTATTTTATGATGAATTGAATGATTCACCAGATTATCCACGTTCGTATGGAGCAGCCGGATGGACCGAAAATGACGGGTCTATTTTGTTGTATGATAGATATGATATCTGGAAATTCAACCCAGTTGATGGTTCAGGAAAAAGGTTAACAAATGGAAGGGAAAATACTTCGGTTTACAGATATGTTAAGTTAGACGAAGAAAAACGATTTTTAGATAACAAGAAATGGTTACTCACCATTTTTGACGAAACTACTAAGGATGCCGGTTTTGTAGAGTTCAATCCCAAAAACTTAAAGGTAAAGCCATTATTGAAGGGGCCATATCGATTTTCTGCTCCTACAAAGGCAAAGTTAAATGATAATCTCATTTTTACCCGTGAATCTTTCACCGAATTTCCAGATATTCATTATGCCGATCTTTCCTTTAAAAATCCCATCAAAATTAGCGACGCCAATCCACAGCAACAAGAATATCATTGGGGTACTATAGAATTGGTGAAATGGACATCTTTGGATGGGATGGAACTTAGAGGCATGTTGGTAAAACCCGATAATTTCGATCCTCAAAAAAAATACCCTATGATCGTCAATTTCTACGAAAAAAGTTCGGACGACTTGCATAAGCATTTGGCTCCTTCGCCGGGAAGATCTACCATTAATTATAGTTTTTATGCCAGCAGGGGTTATATAATTTTTAATCCGGATGTTCACTATAGAATAGGATACCCGGGTGAAAGTGCCTATAATTGTGTGATTCCGGGAGTTACTTCTTTAATAGAAAAGGGATTTGTAGATAAGGATAATATTGGTGTTCAGGGCCATAGTTGGGGAGGCTATCAAATAGCTTATCTCGTGACTAAAACCAATATCTTTAAGGCAGCAGAAGCCGGGGCACCCGTACCGAATATGATAAGCGCCTATGGCGGCATACGATGGTGGACAGGACTTAGCCGTCAATTTCAATATGAGCATACGCAAAGTAGAATAGGGGGTACACCTTGGGAATATCCTGCGCGATATATAGAGAATTCTCCAATTTTTAATGTAGATAAGATCAATACCCCATTATTGATCATGCATAACGATGCCGATGGGCATGTGCCATGGTATCAGGGTATTGAACTATTTGTGAGTTTACGCAGGTTAGGTAAACCTTCGTGGTTTTTGAATTATAATGACGAACCACATTGGCCCCTCAAATGGCAAAACAGAAAAGATTTTAATATCAGATTGGCACAATTCTTTGATCATTATTTAAAAGGAGCTCCAAAACCGATGTGGATGGAACGCGGAGTTCCGGCGATAGAAAAAGGAATACATCAAGGGTATGAACTTTTACCAGTAAATGAAGAATAGTAATAGAAAACGCGTGGTAATTATCGGGGCTGGTTTTGGAGGTATTTCCATGGCCAATTCTTTTAAAAATAAACAGGTCGATGTTTTATTGATCGACCAAAATAATTATCATAATTTCCAACCTTTAATGTATCAAATTGCCACGGGAGGGCTTGAGCCTTACAGTATAGCTTATCCGGTTAGAAGGATCTTTCGTAATTGCCGTAACGTAACGTTTAGAATGGCGAAAGTAAAGTCGGTGGAAATTGAAAAGAACAGAATAAGGACATCCATAGGTTTAATTGCATATGACTATCTTATAATAGCAACCGGAAGCAGGAATAACTTTTTTAATTTCGAATCAATTAAGAAGGTCTTATTACCCTTAAAATCTATTCCCGATGCATTAAACTTAAGAAGTTTTATTTTTCAGAATTTAGAAAAATCGCTTTCGAAAAAAGATGAAGAAGAAGTCGAAGAAATCTTGAATATTGCTATTGTAGGTGGTGGTCCGGCGGGAATTGAATTAGCAGGAGCACTGGCAGAAATGAAACGTCATGTATTGCCAAAAGATTTTCCAGATCTCGACACCTCCAAATTGAGTATCAATTTATATCAGTCATCCCCGAAATTATTGAATTCAATGTCTGAAGAGTCGTCTAAAAAAGCGCTTGAATATCTCGTTCAATTAGGTATCAACGTAAAACTAAATTCGCGCGTTACAAAATATGATGGTGATGTCTTGACGATCAAAGATGGTTCTACTTTTAATACAGATACAGTTATCTGGACTGCCGGCGTAAAAGGAGCGCCAATTAAGGGATTACCAGAAGGTTCTATTATCGGAGGCAATCGCATTTCGGTAGATGAATTCAATAAAGTTATGAATTCCGAATCAGTTTATGCCATAGGGGATGTCGCAGCCTGTATAAGTCCCAAAAATCCCAAAGGGTTGCCCATGTTGGCTCCTGTAGCCAAACAACAAGGCAAGCATCTCGCAAAAAATATCTTAAACCTTTTAAAGGGAAAGGAAATGGAACCTTTCGAATATATAGATAGAGGCACCATGGCCACCATTGGGCGTAGAAAGGCGGTGGTAGATCTTCCTAAATGGAAATTCCAAGGTACTTTTGCATGGCTTGTCTGGATGTTCGTTCATATTATGTCGCTGGTTGGCT
>CBDUPN010000060.1:0-12150 GCA_965369125.1 uncultured Aureibaculum sp.
AGTCTTTTAAAACAACATCTATTTTCTTTTTTTACGTTTTGGTTTCTCTTTTTTTGCATAGAATGCTTTTAGCTCTTGCAAATCGAGTTCATTGTCTTGGTTAACATCAATTTCCTTAAAATTGTTGGTTAGCTCTAACTTCTCTTTGGCGGCAATCTCCAGGTTGTTTAAGGTACCATCATGATTGTCATCAACTTCTTTTAGCATTCTTTCGGCCATGTTCCTATTGGAGTTTCCATTAGTTAAAGCCTCTTGTAATTCGTCAAAATCTATAAATTGATCATCATTGGTATCTATACTATTAAAATCTTGAGCAATTTTTCCTCTCGTATCTTTTGAAGCTTCATCGATATCAATTTTTTTGTCATTATTGGTATCTAACATAGAAAATATCATTGAAGCATCAGGTTTACCACCACTCTGTGGCCCTTGCCCGCTTCTTCCTCCTTGCCTTCCTTGTGGCCTTTGTGCCACCGCGGTAAGACATAATAACATGGTAACAATCGTGATGGCTACATTTAATTTACTTTTATTCATAATCTTAATTAATTTTTTGTGTACTTATAAAAAAAAGGAAGTGATCAAAATATCAACCACCCCCTTTTCAACTAAACTAACGAAACAATTTTATTCTAATTCAATAATTCCTACCACTTCATAGGCGCGTTCGCCATCAACCTGTACTTTTTCATACAGTATATTGGCATATTCGTAATAGGACAGCCCGTCTATTTCTACTTTTTCGTAACCATCGGGTAGTTCATAAACTATGGTTCCAATTTCAGGATCTACTACCTCGTAGACATCATTTGTATGGATATAAAAGATACCTCCTGCATAAAAATAATTATAATTATTAAAATATATTCTTTTGTAAGGTGCAGGCAGGGTCCTTACTCTAAAACCTACTTTTGGTGAAATGACTATATAGCGACCTCTTGAATAGGTATAATATCTGTTGTTGGCATAATAGTAATTTTGCCCACCATGCCTGATGACGCGTCTGTTGGGTATATTTCGTACCGATACCACTTTGCGTGTTGGTTTTCTATATGTTACCTTAGTACTTGAGACCCTTCTACCCGGCAATGTTCTTGTGGTAGTTCTGGTAGTAGTTCTGGTTTTTACTGTAGCGGATTTATCTTTGGTAGTTCTACGTGACTGTGCTGATGCCTCTGTGGTAAATGCTGTGATGAGTATGGATGACAACACAAATACCTTTAAAATATTTTTCATAATATATATATTTTTAAATTCAACTTTTTTTTAATTCTTAGACTCTTTGTTGTAATCATAGTTTAAAAGTATGGTGGAATTTTAGCTAAAAAAAGACAACTAGACGTTTGGCCAAAATCTATCTATAAATAGGTTGATTTTATATATTTAAACAGAAAAGTAAACTTATAAATTAAGTGAATTGTTATTTACAAAGGCCAAGAAATTTGGCTTGTATTGATCTGAAACAGTAATGCGTTGGTTATTGATGATGATTTGGCTGCGTTCTATGACTTCAATATTTTTTAAGGATACAATAAATGAACGATGTACTCTCATAAAATGGGTTTCGGGAAGTTCTTCTTCTAGCGATTTTAAACTCATCAAGGTTAAAATTGGCTTGGGATTGTCTTTTAGCCATATTTTGATATAGTCTTTTAAACCTTCAAAATACAATACATCAGCCAGTTTAATGCGTAATTGTTTGTATTCCGATTTTACAAACAGGAATTCCTTTTCATCTGAAACTATGGATGGCTTGTTGCCTTTTACCATTTCAAACCAGGTTCTTGCTTTTTGGGCAGCCACCAAGAACTCGGCATAATCGAAAGGTTTTAAAAGGTAATCGAGGGCTTCTACTTTAAAGCCTTCTAAAGCGTACTGATCGAATGCTGTAGTGAAAATTACACGTGTGGATCTCGGGACCATTTTTGAAAACTCAATACCTGTAAGGTCTGGCATTTGAATATCTAAAAACAATAAATCTACAGGTTCGTTTTTAATAAACTCCATAGCTTCAATGGCACTGCTGCACTTTTTTTTCAATGTTAAAAAAGGCGTTTTTACAACATAACTTTCTACTAAATTTAGCGCCATAGGCTCATCATCTACGATGACACAAGAAATTTTTATGCTGCTCATATATTTAGGCTGTTTCTATTTCTAAAGTTACTAAAAAACGATGGTTTTCTACTTTAGAATTAAACTTATATCGATTTGGATACAACAACTTCAAGCGTTTCTCCAAGTTTTGAATTCCAATACCAGAACCACTTTTATCTTCTGTTTTTTTGGGAAGATTATCATTTTCAATGGTAAATAATACCGTTTTATCATTACAAGTCATGTTGATATTAATCTGACTAGCTTTACTTGCCGAAACACCATGTTTAAAGGCATTTTCTATTAATGAAATGAACAATAATGGTGCAATGTTAATACCTGTTTCTTCTGAAGGCAAATTATAGTTCACTTCTGTTTTATCTGAAACACGAAGCTTCATTAGATCAATAAACTTTTTTATAAATTCGATTTCCTTAGAAAGTGGCACCAGCTCCATATTGGTTTCGTAAAGCATATAACGCATCAACTTGCTTAAGCTATGTATAGAAGTTTTGGCTTGCTCTGGGGAAACATCTACCATGGCATAAATATTATTCAATGAGTTAAAAAAGAAATGGGGTTGCAACTGGTAATGCAAATGTTGTAACTCTGATTGTAACTTAAAGTTAGCTGCTTCTTTATGTTCGGCTTCGGTTTTTACCCAGCGTTGTGTTGTTTTAATGGCAATAGAAAATAATAATGGTGCCATATACGATAACATTTGAACATATATAATCATCTTAAATGGAGGACCACTGCCATTTACACTGCTTCTTTTTTTAATGAGATCAACAAATAAGCGGTCTTCAATTTGCTCTTTTATTAAGATGAACAGCGCTATCATAATCAGATTAAGAACAATAAAAAGTAAGGTTTTTTTTGTAAACAAAAACCGATCGATGAGCACAACATAATTTAAATAGAAAATAATGGCATAAAACATTAATGGTATCCAGAAATGTGCAATGATCCTGTTGATATCTTGCTCTTGACCATACGATAAGATATAGGGTATACTAAACAGCACTAGCCATACTAGAATGTGCGAAAAGACTTTTATATTTCTATTTTTATGCATAGTTCATTATTCGTAACGCAAGGCTGTTATTGGATCTAAAGCTGATGCTTTTCTGGCTGGATACCATCCGAAAAAGATACCGGTCATAGCACAAACTGCAAAGGATATAATTATTGAATACAACGCAACACTTGTTGGCCAATTTAAGAATTTTTCTATAAAATACGTGGAACTTAAACCAAGGATAACGCCCAGTACACCTCCGGTGATACTAATTAAGATAGCCTCGATTAAAAACTGCATTAAAATATCGGCTCCCTTACCTCCTACTGCCATTCGCAAACCAATTTCTTTAGTACGCTCTTTTACAGAAACATACATAATATTCATAATGCCAATACCGCCAATTAATAGCGAAATACTTGCAACTGCTACTAATAGAATAGTTAACATCTCACTGGTTGAGCTAAATGTGGAAATAAGTTCTTCCATAGAACGCACCGTAAAATCATCCTCTTCATAAGCCAATAATTTATGTTGTGTACGCAGAATTTCGGTTACCTGGGTTACGGCTGCCGGTGCATCATCTTCACTAATCGCAGAGGCCATAATTTGATTTAAATAATCGATTGCTAAAATACGTTTTTGTACTGTTGTAAAAGGCGCAATTACAATATCATCCTGGTCTTGGCCAAAGGTGTTTTCTCCTTTTTCCTCCAATACGCCGATCACTTTAAACGGAATATTATTAAAGCGGATCATTTGTCCCACCGGATCTGTTCCATCTGGGAATATATTATCGACAATGGTTTGTCCGATTAAGGCCACTTTAGAAGCCGATGCCACTTCAGCATCAGTAAACATACTACCGCTTTGTAAATCTACGACCTTGATCTTCAAATAATCTGGATAAACACCATAAATACTACTTGGCCAGTTGTTAGAACCACTAATAACCTGTCCGCCACTGTTCACAATCGGTGTAATATAACTTAACAATTCACTTTTTTCTTTTATCACTTCATAATCTTGAAGGGTGAGTGTTTGTACGTTACCTCCACTTCCTCTTGCAGGACCTCTGTCATCTGCCCCGGGCCTTATGGTAATCATATTAGAACCCATGCTGGATATGGTTTCCCTAATACTTTTTTTAGAACCTTCTCCTATTGCCAACATGGCAATAACAGAAGCCACACCAATGATGATACCTAACATGGTAAGCAAGGTTCTGGTCTTGTTAAGAATGATGGCTTTAAATGCGATCTTTAATAAATTTAATAGTCTCATAATGAATCTTGTTCTACAGGTAATTTTGCTAATTCTGCCGAAGCAGATTGTACCTTTTGGTTTTTATTATCTTGTATAATGTTACCATCTTTTAATAAAATGGTCCTTTTACTAAATGCTGCAATATCTGGTTCGTGGGTTACAAATACGATGGTGATGCCTTGTTCGTTCAATTCCTGAAAAATGGTCATGACCTCGTAGGCTGTTTTCGTATCCAGGTTACCGGTGGCTTCATCAGCAAGAATCATGACCGGATTATTAACCAAAGACCTGGCAATGGCTACACGTTGTTGTTGTCCACCCGAAAGCTGCGAAGGTGTATGATCCATTCTTTCCTCTAAACCAACCATTTTTAAGGCTTTTAAAGCCCTTTCCCTGCGTTCATCTGAAGACACCTTACTGTTATAAAACAAAGGTAATTCTACATTTTCTAAAGCCGATGTTCTTGCCAATAAGTTATAGGATTGAAAAATAAAACCTATTTTTTCGTTTCGTATGGTAGCCAATTGGTTTTTACTGAGATCCTTCATTTCTACACCATCAATTTCGTAGGTTCCCGAAGTGGGATTATCCAAACATCCCAAAATATTCAATAAGGTACTTTTTCCCGAACCACTCGATCCCATAATGGTCACAAATTCTCCTTCTTTTACTGTAAACGAGACACCTCTTAAAGCGCGCACCGTTTCGGCCCCCATGGTAAATTCACGAGTTAAATCTTCTATTTTAATGATTTCTTTACTCATGATTCTTTACTTTTTTCTGTTACTACCTGGTCGTTTAGGCATAAACGGACTTTCGTTTGAGGCTGCTGGAGCAGCTTCAGATTTTGACACGCCCTTTAAATTATACACTAACCTTTCCCCTTCTGTAATGCCTTCTAAAATCTGTACGTTTACACCGTCACTTGCACCTAATGTTACTGCTTTTGGTGTGATGCTTCTATCCTTTTCTATAACCCATAGTACAGTTTCATCTTTAGCGGGAAAATTTGCGATTTCGGGTAAATTGTGATCGAGGTTATAGGTTGCCAGGGTTCCGGCATCGGGACTAAAGTTGATGGCTTTAGCTTCTGCGGTTAACACATCATTTAATTCCAAGGTGTAAATGGAAATGGTAGCCGTTAATCCTGGTTTTAATTTTAAATCTGGGTTATGTGCCTTAATTACAACAGTATAGGTGACTACGTTTGAAGTAATTGTTGGGTCTAATCTTACTTGTGTCACTTCACCTTCAAAAACTTCACCTATATAAGCATCCACAGTAAAGGTCACGCGTTGTCCTTCTTTTACTTGTCCTATATCAGCTTCATCAACATCCGCTTCTACTTGCATTTCACTTAAATCCTGAGCAATGGTAAAAAGTGTTGGTGTATTAAAACTTGCCGCAACGGTTTGTCCTTCATCAATAGTCCTAGATAGCACTACACCATCTATAGGAGCATAGATATTGGCATAACTCAGATTGGTATTGGCTCTTTGAAGATCTGATAAGCGTTGCGTTACCGTGCCTTTTGCAGTTTGGTAATTAAATTCGGCATCTTGGAAATCAGATTTACTGATCACTTGATTTTCATACAAGGTATTTTGCCTGTCATAGATGGTTTTCATGTAATTTCTCTGACTTACTGCATTATCATAAGCAGCCTGTGCTTGCGTTCTTGCGGCTCTAAGATTTATTTTGTCTAACTCTGCAATGAGTTGCCCTTCTTTTACCACACTATTATAGTCGACATATATTTTTTCTACAACTCCAGATACTTGTGTACCCACATCTACTTGTGTAATAGGCTCAATAGTTCCCGTTGCAGTAACCATGGTGGTCACAGTTGCTTTTTTGGCTTCAACGGTTTTGGCTTCAATAATTATGGCATCGTCGCCATTTAAAAAGCTAAATGTGGCGATAGCGATTATAGCTATAATGATACTGCCTATTATTATTTTGTTTTTAGTTTTCATGATGGTATTGATTATAGTTTTATTTCGTTTCCTTGGTAAAATTGTAATAATTGATGATAAAGAATATTCAAGTATTTAGCCTGTAAATAGTTTTGTTGCGCACTGGTGTATGTATTTTGGCTAATGACGAGATCGGTGGTGCTTAAATCGCCCAACTCATACTTCTTTTGTGCTAGTTTATACGACTGTTCTGCAGCTACCTTAGAAGATTCTGCAGCAATAACCTGTTCCTGTGCTGACACTGCATTTTGATAGGCAGTCTCCACTTTTCTATAGACATCCTTTTCTGTAGTTTGCTTTTGAATTTCGGCTTTTTCAATATTAATACTGGCATTCTGAACAGCAGCTTTGGTCTGATGCCTATTAAAAATTGGAATGCTTAATGATAAGCCAAGTCTCTGATTAAAATTGACATCAAACTGATCTGAAAACGAATTGTCATTAATACTGGTATAGCCTGTACCTATGCCTCCTGTTAATGATAATGTTGGCAAATAACTGCCTTTTGCAATATCTAAGTCCTTTTGAATTGCAGCAATATTTAGATTGCTAGCCTTTATCTCCGGCAAATAGCCTAGTGCTTTATTATAAATTTCAATTTTATCGAATTCCAGATTGATCAAATCCAAATTTTCATCAATGGTTTCAATCTCTAAATCCTGTGTTGGTGATAATTCTAATAATTGTTTTAGTGCAATGATGTTTTGTTGGTAATTGTTTTTTGCGGCAATTACATTATACTTATTGGTAGCCGCTTGGCTTTGTGCTTCGGTGTAATCACTTAAAGCGATGGTTTCTGCATCCAAACGAGCTTTAGCTCTTAAAACTTCCTTTTCTGAAGCTATTAAATTATTTTCTGCTATAGTTATACTTTCTTTACTATATAAAGTTTGTAGATAAGTTTCTAAAATGTTTAAAGCAATATTGTTTTTCTCTGTTTCTTCCTGAAAAATACTTTGCTCTAATAATATTTTATTTTGCTTGATCTGATTGTTTACCTGGTTTCCCTGAAATAAGGTCACAGAACTATTAATACCAACATTTGTACTATGGATCTGTTCTGTAACAAAATTGCTTGTAATGGGATCAATGGAGTTTCCGTTAGAAAAACTTTGTGTAGCACTACCAAACAAATTAGGAAGTCTTGATGATTTTGCTCTATCTAAATCTACTTCTGCAATATTTGTATTTAAAGCAGCCTCTTTTACCGTAATATTATTCTCTAACGCATATGCTATACAATCTTCTAAAGACCAAACTTTAGGGACTGTATCTGTAGTTTCTTGCCCAAAACTTAAAAGGGTAAAAAACAAGCTAGCTAGAATTAAATAGTATTTCATTTATGTGTGTTTTTTGATTTAACACTACAAATGTGATACTATCGCTATACATATTAAATTGAAATATACGTACGGGTGAATTGACTAGACGGAAGACTTTGTTTTATCGATGAGAATTTCTGATTACATTATGGAAATTGCTATTGTAAGTTGTAAATAGTTTTATCTGCATGCTATACACCTTCCCGAATATCATTGCGCAATTTTTATGAATCTAAAATATTATTCGTATGATAATTTTATTGGTTACGTTAGTAATCCCGTAAAAATGAAAACATAATACATGCCAGTCAATATAAAAACAACACCAGCTACGCTTCTCATAACCTTTTCGATTTGGGTAATTCTATTATAGAATAGGCCTACTTTTCCAGCTGTAAAAGCCAATAAATAGGTAAAAAGTATTACAGGTAATCCTGTTCCAATAGCAAATACAATGGGCAAATAAAGTCCATCTGCCGATGCAATTGTCATTGGAATCAACACCCCAAAAAACAAGGCGCCGCTATATGGACAAAATGCCAAAGCAAAAACCACTCCTATTAAAAAAGAGCCTAACAATCCTTTATCCTTAAATTTTTCTGATAGTTTTTCTTGAAAATTCGATTTGCCTAAAAAATTGAGCTTGATAACATTAAGCATTACCAAACCAATGAGTATCAATAAAGGGCCTAAATATTTTTCTCCATTCTGATTAAAAAATAATGCTATATGAAATTTACTGGCTCCTAGAAATAAGATCAGACCTATAGTAGTGTAACTAAATGCCCTACCGAAAGAATATAATAAGCCGCTAATAAATACTTTCTTTTTACTTGCTATATTTTTGGAAATATATGCTGTAGCTGTAATGTTAGTAGCAAGCGGACAAGGACTAATGGCTGTCATTAGCCCAAGTACAAAAGCAGAAATGAATGGAATATTATTATTCTCTAAAAGAGATTGTAAAAAATCCATTTACAGTTTTTCAAGCTGTTTTTCCAACTTGTTTTTTAGCCTACTTGAAAAATCATCCTTCTTTTTCCCATAAGTAAATGCAAATGCAGTTAAGTCTATATGTTTTTCTTTTTTGCCACCAATGATGTTTAAAAATAAAGAGGTTCCGGAAGCTTTGAATTTTTTAGCTAATTCGTAATTCCCATCCTTGTCAATATCCACTACCTGAAAGGTGATCTTTCCACTTTTTAATTCATCGGCAAAATAAGTTTCTAAAGTATATTTTGTATTGGCCTCAATAGCTTTACAAGTTATACATCTGTTGGTTGTATGAAAATCAAGAACTTCTATTTTAGTAACAGATGGATCTAAAGAAGTTGCTTGGTTCTTATCTTGAGCATTACAAGATGTAATTATTAGACTAAATGCTAAAACTGTGAAAAATGTGATTGTTTTACTCAT
This sequence comes from uncultured Aureibaculum sp., assembly GCA_965369125.1. Classification (GTDB taxonomy): domain Bacteria; phylum Bacteroidota; class Bacteroidia; order Flavobacteriales; family Flavobacteriaceae; genus Aureibaculum. Next base: position 9,099 of record CBDUPN010000060.1, read on the forward strand.
TGCTTTAAATTTATTTTTGTGATTCTTAGATTTCAATTTTATTGATTTATGGTTTATAATATGATGTTAAATAAATAGCCTGAAAAAATGATACAAAGTGTAACGACACCAAAAAAGATGGCAATTAGTTTTAAGGTCATTACTTTTTTTAAGAGCATAGCTTCCGGTAGCGACAGGCCTACTACGCCCATCATAAATGCTATGGCAGTTCCTAGCGGAATACCTTTAGCCACCAATACCTGAACTACAGGAAGTATGCCTGACGCATTGGAGTACATGGGTACAGCCAAAATTGTTGCAATAGGAACAGCAAAGAGGTTGTCTTTGTCCATATACTTTTCAAAAAATCCTTCTGGTATGTAACCGTGCATGATACCGCCAATGGCGATGCCGACTAAAACATATGGAATGATACCTTTAAGGATCTTTATTACTTCTGCCCAAATAACTGGCAAGCGTTGTTTAAACGTTTGTTTTTCTGCCTGGAATATATCTTGATCTCTTTGAGCATTTTCCAACACTTCTTTTGCCCAAGGCGTTAGATAGCCTTCCAGCTTTAGATTTTGCAGTATGATACCAGAAATTGTTCCTAATAACACACCACTAATTACATAAATAATGGTTGTTTGAATTCCAAACAGGCCAACAAAAAGTCCGATAGCAACTTCATTTACCAAAGGCGAGGTAATCAAAAATGAAAAGGTTACTCCTAAGGGGATTCCTCCTCTCACAAAACCTATAAATAAAGGAACCGATGAACAAGAACAAAAAGGTGTTACGACCCCAAAAAGACTTGCCATAAGGTACTCGAGTCCGAATAATTTATTTCTTGATAGATAGTTTTTAACCTTGTCTATCGGAAAGTAACTATTGACGATTCCCATAAAAAAGATAACAACAAAAAGCAGGATTAGAATCTTTGTGGTGTCATAAATAAAGAAGTTTAGGGCTTCTGCTAAATGTTGCCCTTGGGCCATATTCAAAACATCATAAACAAACCAATCTGCTATGTTTTGTACCCAATCAAACATTTTCTATTGTTCTAATAGTTCCAGAATCGGACGGAGCCTTTATATGGTAATCCATGGCAGGCTTGCCTTAATTTAAAAGTGCCATTACTTCATCTTTTGAAGGCACTCTCCCTTTTATTGTGATAACACCATCTATTACCAAAGCCGGTGTGGTCATTACATTGAACTTCATTATTTCCATAATGTCTTCGACTTTTTCAATGGTGGCATCGATATTATTTGCGGAAACTACTTCTTTTACAATACCGGTCATTGATTGGCATTTAGGACAACCTGTTCCTAATATTTTAATTACTTTGGTCATACTATTTATATTTGTTTATCGCCAATAGACGATATAATTATTAAAAAAATATCAATCAAAAAATTCATGGAATAAGGTTTTTGCAGTTTTCCAATTTTCTTGATTTATACAATATTTTATTTTTGGCGGCTTTAATTCTCCTTGGATAAGCCCTGCATTCTTTAATTCTTTTAAATGCTGTGATACGGTTGATTGAGAAATTGGAAAGACATCAACCAAATCTCCGGTATAACAACACGATTGATTTTCAAGATGTTTTAAAATGGCTATACGCGTAGGATGTGCTAAGGCTTTAGCAAATTTTGCCAATGCTTCCGTATTTTCCTTGTATGCTATCTGTGCTAAACTTCTTTTCACCTGATATTATAGATTGATTTTTTAGCTCGGAAGTAATTCCCTACCCATCTTTAAAGCTACTTTCATAATTACTATCGCAAATAAACGATAGGTATTTTAGAAATAATATGATATATGTCAGTTTAGAATATATTTTTTCCTCAGGAGATCATACGAAGATTATATTGAGCGAAGTCGGAATACGCAAGACAGGCAGTTATTTATAACTGATTTTTCTGGTGCTTTTTTAATGGGATTTATAAGCTGTTATTACTCGGGGAAATATTTATTGCTCAATTCATCCACATGCATCATATAGGTAGCTATGGCGTTTAATTCTTCATCCGTTATTTCTTTTAAAAAACCATCAATATTCGCTTGCATAATAGCTACCTGGCTTGCTGTAGTATCTACGATAGGTTTTGAGTGTCCTTTTAAAAATGCCACGATATCGGCATTATTTTCTTTATAAACATGCATAATATCAACAACCGAAGGCCCTATTTTCGTTTTGTTGACGGCATGGCAAGTGACACATGTTTTTTCTGAAAATAGCCTATTGCCTAGAAATATTTTAGAATCCTGACTTAATTCTCCACGCTCAGGCACTCCTTTTTCACCATCAATTTTTGTTTTTTTATCGGTATTACAGCTACTCAATACCAGGAATGCAAAAAGAAATACAAATAAACGCATGATGATGTAGTATTTTTTAGTTTCTTCTTAAAAGAAGATTTGACTAAAATAAATAATTTTGCCATTAGATAAGCAATTTATTGCTTAATGTTTTTTATTAGAAATAAAATAGAGCTTATAAAGCGGATGTTACATGGCACAAAATCATAGGCTATAAATTAACAGATAATTAGTAACTTCATCGGCAGAACTTACGAGATCAATCCAATGAGTAATCCAAATAAAACCTTAAAAAAGTTTGGCACCTTCGGAGGTGTTTTTACGCCAACCTTATTGACGATACTTGGTGTTATTATGTATTTGCGTTTGGGTTGGGTTGTTGGTAACGCAGGGCTATTAGGCGCATGGCTTATTATTATCATTTCATTCATCATTACGCTATGTACGGCCTTATCGATGTCGGCCATTACTACGAATATTCGTATCGGCGCCGGTGGCGCCTACGCCATTGTTAGCCAGGCTCTCGGACTAGAAGTTGGGGGTAGTTTAGGCATACCAAGATATATTTCACAAGGCCTGGCAGTAACCATGTACATCTTCGGTTTTAGAGAAGGTTGGTTAGGTATTTTTCCCAATCACAATGCCTTTTTGGTAGATATTGTCGTGTTTGGATCTTTGTTTACCATTGCTTATATAAGTGCAAATTTGGCGATCAAGGCGCAGTATATTATTATGGGCGTGATCG
>CBDUPN010000061.1:0-12057 GCA_965369125.1 uncultured Aureibaculum sp.
CTAAACCTAATGCATCTTCAACATGTATTTTAGGGAAGGCATATTGATATCTTTTTGCAATATCTTTTTCTATTACATAGAGCCCAATTCCTCCTATTCTGGAAGGAGTGTATGGAAAATATTTATCTACAAATGGTTTTTTCAAACCCAGGATTTCAAAAATTTGGGAGGCTCTATAAGAATGAAGGGTAGAAATCCCAATTTTATTCATGATCTTCAAGATGCCTGTTCCAATGGCTTTATTAAAATTTTGAACGGCTACCTCAGCATCAATGCCAACAATTACTTTTTCTTCAACTTGGGTTCTGATTATTTCATTTACCATATACGGATTGATAGCACTCGCGCCATATCCAAATAAAGTTGCGAAATGATGAGGTTCCCTAGGCTCGGCAGTTTCAAGTATAATACCAAATTTTGATCGCTTTCCTAATTTATTGAGGGAGTGATGTAAATAGGAACACGCGAGCAAAGCAGGTATTGGAGCCACATGTTTGCTCACACCTCTATCTGATAGAATAACGATATTAGCGCCTTTATTTACAGCAGTTTCAACTTGAGAAAGCATATTATTCAAGGCGGTCTCAAGTCCATTCATGCCTTTATCTATATCGTATAAGATGGAGATGGTACATGCCTTGAAATCGGGATGATCTATATTTTTAATTTTATCAAGATCATCGTTAGATATCACCGGATTTTGAATTCGTAATTTTTTTGCCTGTTCTGGACTAATATTAAAAATATTCCTATCGCCCCCGATAGCCAAACTAATGTCTGTAATGATCTCTTCACGAATACCGTCTAATGGCGGATTTGTTACCTGTGCAAAGAGTTGCTTAAAATAATTATAAAGAAGTTGAGGTTTATCTGATAGAACAGCCAAAGGCGTATCAGTACCCATAGAACCGATAGCTTCCTTGCCCTTAACAGCCATAGGATTGATGATGATAGAAATATCTTCTGCAGTGTAACCGAACATTCTTAACCTGGCCTGATAGTTGGTTGTTTCAACAGGGCAAGCATTATTAGTATAAGGTACATCTGCCAGTCGTAAGGTATGTTTAGTAACCCATTCTTTATATGGTTTTTTTGAAACGATGTTTTTCTTTATTTCCTCATCCTCAATGATACGTCCGGCGTTCATATCCACCAGGAACATTTTTCCCGGCTCTAAACGGCCATGTTTAACCACGTTTTCTGGTTTGATATCCATCACCCCAATTTCAGATGACATGATGACGTTTCCATCTTTTGTTACCGTATATCTTGAGGGCCGTAAACCATTACGGTCTAAGAGGGCTCCAATATAATTACCATCCGTAAATGGTATGGATGCCGGTCCGTCCCAAGGTTCCATGATACATGAATTATATTCATAATAGGCTTTTCTATCTTCACTCATGGTCTGATGCTTCTCCCATGCTTCGGGTACCATCATCATCATAACTTCGGGTAATGAACGGCCTGTCATTAATAATAACTCAACCACCATATCCATAGAAGCCGAATCTGATTTACCTTCGGTTACTATAGGGAAGAGTTTTTTAATATCATCGCCAAAGAGATCACTCTGCATAAGTTCTTCCCTTGCCCGCATTCGACTAACATTGCCCCTTAATGTATTGATCTCACCATTATGGCACATATAGCGAAAAGGTTGGGCAAGATCCCAGGCAGGAAAAGTATTGGTTGAAAAACGCTGATGTACCAAGGCCAATCGCGTAACAACATCGGTTTCTCTTAGGTCTGTATAATACCTTCGAATATCTTCAGGAATTAACAGGCCTTTATATATAATAGTGGTAGATGAAAAGCTTGGTAAATAGAAATAATTTCGTTCGGCAATTTTTGACTTTTTTATAGCGTGTTCTGTAATTTTTTTCGAAGCGAAGAGTTTCGCATTGAATTGTAGATCGGATAATTCTAAATTATTTTTACCCACAAAGAGCTGCTTGACTTTTGGTTCGGTCTTGGCAGCTATTTTTCCAAGGTTCGCATGATCAACAGGTACATCTCTCCAGCCCAAAATTTCAAGCCCTTGTGCTTTCAGTTCTTGTTCAAAAATGGAAATGCAATAATTCGATTGGTTATTGCTTTTTGGTAAAAACACCATGCCTACGGCATATTCTCTTGGTTGCGGTAGTGTAAACTCGCAGACCCTAGAGAAAAATTCATGCGGGATATCAATTAATATCCCTGCGCCGTCTCCGGTTCTCCCATCTGAACTAACCGCACCTCTATGCTCTAATTTTACCAGGATCTCAAGTGCATTATGAATTATTTCATGAGATTTTTCACCGTTAAGGTTGCATATAAACCCCGCCCCACAATTATCACGTTCAAATTCCGGTAAATATAAACCCTGCTGCTTCATATAATTATATAATTTTCACAAAAATAGGTAAAAACATAAATATAATTAAAGATATGAAAGCAGAACACACAAAAAATGCACTGATATCAATGAATCAATGCATTTTTTCTAAAATATTTAAAATATAACAGGTAAAATTATGAATATAAGATTTTACCTGTAGAGCAAATTTGAATTAATGCTCGTTCATTCTAAAGTCTGGATAAGCTTCCATTCCATGTTCATAACCATCCAATCCTTCGATTTCTTCTTTTTCAGGCACTCTTATTCCAATAGTTTTCTTGAGCGTGAAAAGAATAACAAAAGTTGAAACGATACAAATGGCTGCATAGGCAGCAACTCCTGTTAATTGGCTTACAAATTGATCCCAACCTGCCATAGCGCCAAAGATTCCAACTGCTAAGGTTCCCCAGATTCCACAAATTAAGTGTACTGCGATCGCACCAACGGGATCGTCCAGTTTAATTCTGTCGATAAAACTAACAGCAAGAACAATTAATGTACCTGCAATCGCCCCAATAATGATGGCATCTGTGGGTCCCATCTGATCGGCACCAGCCGTGATCCCAACCAAACCTCCTAGAATACCATTCAAGAACATGGTAAGATCGAGATTCTTAAATAAAGCTGTCGACACTAAAAAGGAAGCGACGCCACCTGCAGCGGCTGCTAAACATGTTGTTACCAGGGTCAAGGAAGTTAAAGCCGGATCTGCAGAAAGTACAGAGCCTCCGTTAAATCCGAACCATCCTAACCATAAAATTAGAACACCGGCAGTAGCTAATGGTATATTATGTCCGGGTATCGCTTGTGGCTTTCCATCTTTAAATTTGCCAATTCGTGCTCCTAATAACCAAACGGCTACCAAGGCAGCCCAGCCACCTACTGAATGCACTAATGTTGAACCTGCAAAATCGTAAAATCCTAATTGGTCTAAAAATCCACCACCCCATTTCCATGATCCGGCAATTGGATAAACCACACCGACATATATTACAGTAAAAATCATAAAAGATTGGATTTTAACACGCTCGGCTACAGCTCCTGAAACAATGGTTGCGGCAGTAGCAGCGAACATTCCTTGAAAAAGGAAATCTGTCCAATAGGTATAACCTTCGTTATAAGTAAGGTCAGCAGCCGCTGCGGCATCTAAACCGAATCCGGCAAATCCGAAAATGCCTAGAGAGCCTTCTTCAAACCCGGGATACATTAAGTTGAAACCAACCAAACAATATAACAGTAGGCCTGTAGTGATTATAAATATATTTTTAAATAATATGTTGAGTGTATTCTTTTGTCTCGTAAGTCCTGCTTCCAAAAAGCCGAAACCCAAGTGCATAAAGAAAACAAGGGCCGTACAGATCATCATCCATACATTATTTATAGTAAGTAATTCCATAATAAATTCTTTGTTTAGTTAATTTTTATTTTAGGGTTTTTCCTCCTTTTTCACCGGTCCTTATTCGATAGGCTTCAATAATATCTGAAACAAATATTTTTCCGTCGCCCACTTCTCCAGTGGCTGCAGCACTTAATATTGCTTTGATAGTAGGCTCTACAAAATCATCATTTACGACGACTGAAATGAATCGTCGTTGAATGTCGCTTGTGCTGTAGGTTACACCTCTGTAAACATGGCCCTCTCTTTCGTTTCCTTTTCCGGTAACATCCCAATAAGAAAAGAAGGAGATACCTGCATCGTATAAGGCTTCTTTTACCTCACGATATTTCGATTTTCGAATGATTGCTTCTATTTTTTTCATGGTATAATGGTTTATAATTAATTTAAAATGAGTAAACAGCGGCTAGTACAAATGAGCTTAAACTTTTTTGTGCATCGAAATCTTTATCTAAAAAGAAATCATCTGAGCTGGAATCTAGGCGTAATTCAGGGATGATGGTTAGATCACCTATTTTAACATTTGCCGTTAAGGTTGCTGCGAAAACACTTGAGTCTTCCTCTCCTGTACCTATCGCTCCAAATTCACCCGTTTCTTTAAAATACTCGCCTCTCAGGCCAATTTTAAAAGTATCGGAGGTTGCCAATTGTGGATACAATGCAATACCTGCAAAACCGGTATTATCGTCATCACCGCTATCATAGAGGGCTGCATTTATACCAAGGAAAAAATCTTCGGTAACATCAAAGCCTCCTGTAAAATCGATTTCAAAAGCACCATCATCAGCTAAAAAGTTTAAGAATTGTCCGGAATATCCGAGTTGTGCACCAAATGCATATTTTCCATTTGGGTTATATTCTGTGGCATCTGTTGGATTCATTACAGCTAACATCAAACTGAAATCATCAGATAATGCAAAATCAGCTTTTAATCCGGTATGACTAAAAGGGCCATAGGAGAATAAATATGAGGTACTGTAATTAAAATTTGCTGTGGGAGAGATCACTTCATACCCTAAAAAGGTATTGAAGTTACCAATAGTAAGTTTTACACTTTCGCTTACATTCCAATAGGCGTATAATTGATTAACAATATTAGAACTCCCACCGGGTCTTAAGAATGGTGATAAAAATACAGCATCTTCACCTCTTGGGCCATAAACCAGATCGGCCACAAACCCAACCTTTTCACCCTCATAACTAGCAACTAGGTTCGCCATGCCTAAAGCAAAACCAGGTAAGTTGGCAAATGATGACCCCGGGGCTACGGCGTTTTCATCATTAGGGGCGTTTAGGTTAGCCCTATAATATGCATCAACACTTCCGCTAAAAGTGATCTTTTTTTCTTTTTCTTCTTTTTCTTCTTCTTGAGAAAATACATTCAAACTTGTTAAAAGTATGAATACTGTTAAGATAGATTTTTTGCTCACGTTCAACATTTTTGATTTGTAGTGTTCGTGATTTTTAATTGAAAACTTCATAATTCCTTTTTTTTAAGTTTATATTAATTTGTCCTACAGCGGCCAAATGTATAAATAAAAAAAATAAAAAAAAGGGGGTCAACGTTCAAAAATGGCAAAAAATAACAAGAAGAAGTTAAAAAAAGAGGGGTTAAACTAATAAAAACGTAAAATAGAATAAAATAAATATTAAAAAAAGGGGGTATTAGTAAAATGCTAAAAAAATTTTAAGAATATCATAAAAATGCACTTTTTATAAAAAAAATGTTTTTTTAAAAAATTTGAAAGTGGCTTTTTGACCTGATATTGGATTATCCATTTCATATAAATATCCTCATTAAAATCGTAAGTTTGGGGAGTTTAAAAGATGAAATTTACAAATAGCTATATAATAACCATTCAATTTTTAGGTTTCCGATTCCACGGCTGGCAAAAGCAAAAGAATGTGAAGTCTTTACATGAAATGGTAGATAAGACCTTATTTTTTGTTTTAGGGCATCCCAATTTTAAAAGTTTGGGCATTGGCAGAACAGATGCCAAGGTTTCGGCCAACGAATATATATTTCAATTATTTGTCAATGAAAAGGTGAATGATAAAGCTTTTATTAACATCATGAATTCAAACCTGCCCAATGATATCCGTGCCTTATCTCTTAAAGGCGTCAACTCAGATTTCAATATTATCAAGCAACCAAAAATAAAAGAATACCTATACTTCTTTTCGGTTGGTTCAAAGAATCATCCTTTCGCTGCACCATTTATTATGGGTATTGATGAAAATCTGGATATCGAATTAATGAAGGCCGGTGCAAAACTTTTTGAAGGCGAACATTATTTCCATAAATATTGCACAAAACCATCGAAGCTAACAGTCTTTGAAAGACACATAGAAGTATGTGAAATTGTAGAAAATGATATATATACAGCCAACTTTTTTCCTGACAAGAGTTATGTGCTAAGGGTAAAAGGGCAAGGTTTCTTGAGATATCAAATAAGATTAATCATGGGCGTTTTGATCCAATTAGGAAAAGGGGAAGTAGACCTAGATTTTATAAAAAGGTCATTAAGTCAGGATAACGACCGGAAGCCAACAACCTATATTGCACCTTCTTCAGGATTACAATTATATATGGTTGATTTCGTAAAATAGAAAAGGCTATTGAACTGTTTTTAAAAATTTTTATTGATCTGTAGTCAACTAGTCTCTCAAGATGGCACGTGAAACTACAATTTTTTGAATTTCAGAAGTCCCTTCGTAGATCTGTGTAATTTTTGCATCTCGCATTAACCTTTCTACATGGTATTCCTTAACAAATCCATAACCTCCATGTATTTGCACAGCCTCTACAGTTACACGCATGGCCATGTCAGCAGCATATAGTTTGGCCATAGCACTTGAGAAATCATAATTATTATGTTGGTCTTTATCCCAGGCGGCTTTCATGCACAAATGTCTTGCAGCTTCAATTTCAGTGGCCATATCGGCCAACTTAAAAGCAATGGCCTGGTGATTGCTAATTTCGGTACCAAATGCTTTACGCTCTTTAGAATATTTTAATGCCAATTCATAAGCACCTGAAGCAATGCCCAATGCCTGAGCTGCAATCCCAATTCTTCCACCAGCCAATGTTTTCATCGCAAATTTAAATCCAAATCCATCTTCACCTATTCTATTTTCTTTAGGCACTTTCACATCAGTAAATAATAGCGAATGTGTATCAGACCCACGTATTCCGAGTTTATTTTCTTTGGGACCCACTTCAAAGCCCGGCATACCTTTTTCAACGATCAAGGCATTAATTCCTTTATGCCCTTTTTCCGGATGTGTTTGTGCAATGACCAAATAAACACTGGCATTGCCTCCGTTTGTAATCCAGTTTTTCGTTCCATTCAATAAATAATGGTCTCCCTTATCAATAGCCGTTGTTTTTTGAGATGTAGCATCACTACCTGCTTCGGGCTCACTCAAACAAAAGGCCCCAATGATCTCGCCCGTGGCAAGTCTGGTAAGATATTTTTCCTTTTGTGCTTCTGTTCCGTACGCTTCCAGACCCCAACAAACGAGTGAGTTATTGACAGACATCACCACAGAGGCAGACGCATCTATTTTCGAGATCTCTTCCATGGCCAACACATAAGAAATGGTATCCATACCACCACCACCATATTTGGGATCTACCATCATACCTAAAAAACCAAGTTCGCCCATCATTTTAATTTGTTCATGGGGAAATTTTTGATTTTCATCACGATCAATGACACCCGGTAATAATTCATTTTGAGCAAAATCGCGCGCTGCGTCGCGAATCATGATATGTTCTTCGGTAAGACTAAAATCCATAATATTATTGAATGTTTAAATTTTGATCATTATATGTGTTCAAAGATACATTTTTTATAAAAATCTTGTCGTATTTTTACGAAATAATGACAAGTAAAATATCGCATGGCATTGGAGTAATGAGTGGCACTTCCTTAGATGGTGTAGATATATGCTATATCAGGTTCGATCATTCTAATAACTACCGTTTTAAAATCCTGGACGCAGAGACCATACCGTATACTGATAATTGGAAAAATAAACTGAAAAATGCGTATCACTCTGATAAAGATTCCCTGTCAAAATTAGATGTAGAGTATGGTGGGTTTTTGGGAGATCTCATACAAAAATTTATAAGTGATCATGCAATAAGGACTTTAGACTTTGTCGCTTCACACGGTCATACCATATTTCATAAGCCAGAGGAAGGGTATACCTTGCAAATAGGAAATGGTCAGGCCATTGCGGATATCGTAAACCATATTGTAGTAAATGATTTCAGAACCCAGGATGTAAAATTGGGAGGCCAGGGAGCTCCATTGGTTCCAATAGGTGATGAATTACTTTTTTCGGAATATGATTATTGTTTGAATTTAGGGGGGTTTGCCAATATATCATTTAAAGAAAAAAATGCTCGAAAGGCCTTCGATATTTGTCCGGTAAATATTGTCCTGAACCATTATATCAATAGATTAGATTTGCCTTATGATGATAAGGGAATACTAGCATCAGAAGGAAAGATCCATAAGAAACTATTAAATAAACTCAATGAATTGGATTTTTACCAGTTGGGTTATCCAAAATCATTAGGTTTAGAATGGGTTATTAAATTTATTTTTCCATTAATAGATTCTTACAATCTAGAGGTTAAAGACATATTGAGAACCTTTATTGAACATGTTTCTTTACAGATATCAAAAGTTATGAAAGATAATACCACAGTATTGGCAACTGGTGGAGGTGTTTTCAATAGTTTCTTAATAAAGTGCATTGAGGAACATCTCGATCATAAGTTGATCATACCCGAAAGTGATCTTATAGATTACAAAGAAGCCCTCATATTTGCTTTATTGGGATTACTAAAGTTAGAAGGAAAAGTGAACGTCTTAAGCTCTGTAACGGGCGCAAAACATGATCATAGTTCTGGAGTGATATTTAAACCAAATAAAAGGTAATTTGTTTTTATCTTTGAATGCAATACAATAAATAATTTTTAATTATGGATCAACAGTAACTCCCTTAGGGGAGAAAATAAAAGAATCGAGTTAAATGAGTTTTTAAATGAATGTTTGAATTGGTATTATAAATTATTTTATGAAAGAATTACTAAAAAAATACGAAAATAAACCACCGGAAATTGTTTTTAATTGGAAGGATCCAGAAACAGATGCCGAAGGTTGGACCGTTATTAACTCCTTAAGAGGCGGTGCTGCAGGTGGCGGGACAAGAATGCGAGAAGGATTGGATATGAATGAGGTATTATCGCTCGCAAAAACTATGGAAGTAAAATTTACAGTTTCCGGACCGGCTATCGGCGGAGCAAAATCGGGAATAAATTTTGATCCTAACGATCCCAGAAAAAGAGGTGTATTAGAAAGATGGTATAAGGCGGTTACACCTTTGCTTAAATATTATTATGGTACCGGTGGAGATTTGAATGTTGACGAAATTCATGATGTTATACCTCTTACAGAAGATTCCGGTGTTTGGCATCCACAAGAAGGTGTATTTAATGGTCATTTTAAACCTACCGAAGCAGAGAAAATAAATAGGATCGGCCAATTAAGACATGGTGTGATCAAGGTTGTTGAGGATAAAAGATTTACACCAGAAGTGAATCGAAAATATACGGTGGCAGATATGCTAACCGGTTATGGCGTTGCAGAGGCGGTTAAACATTACTACGATATTTTTGGTGGTGATATAAAAGGCAAAAGAGCCATAGTACAAGGGTTCGGAAATGTAGGATCTGCCGCGGCCTATTATTTGATGCAATTAGGCGTAAAAGTAGTAGGGGTTATCGATAGGGCAGGAGGCGTTATTGATGAAAATGGATTTAGTCCCGAAGAGGTTAAAAAAATGTTCTTAAACAAACGGGGCAACAAATTAGTGGCCGAAAAAATGATACCTTTCGATGAGATCAATAAGAGAATTTGGTCAGTACCGGCAGAAATTTTTATTCCTGCCGCGGCTTCGAGATTGGTTACAAAAGATCAGGTAACCAGAATGATCGAAGCTGGGTTAGAAGTGATCTCTCCAGGAGCAAATGTGCCTTTTGCCGATAAAGAAATTTTCTTTGGTCCGATAATGGAATCTACCGATAAAAAAATAAGCTTATTACCCGACTTTATCTCGAACTGCGGTATAGCAAGGGTATTTGCTTATTTAATGGAAAGTAGGGTTCAGCTACCGATGAGAGATGAAGCTATATTTAATGACACCTCTAATACAATAAAACGGGCCTTAGAAAAAGTTCATAAGTTACATCCTTATAAAACAAACATTTGTAAAACTGCTTTTGAAATTGCATTGGAACAATTGGTATAATTTCATATATTTAGCCGAATTTAAAATCAAACTATGACAGCTCTAATAATTTTCATCTTCATTTTTGGGTATTTAGGTATTACGTTAGAACACCCATTAAAAATGGATAAAACGGTTCCGGCTTTATTAATGGCCTCTATAATGTGGGCATTACTTGCACTGGGATTTCAACAAGGGTATTTTAATGTAATTGATGGGCATGAAAATGTATTCAGCTTTATAGGTGGTCATGGAGGAGAACATGAAGAAGAAGGTTTTACAAATTTACTATTGCATCATTTAGGAAAGACAGCAGAAATTTTGGTCTTTTTAATTGGAGCAATGACCATTGTTGAGATCATAGATTTACATCGTGGTTTTGATGTTCTAAAGAGTTGGGTAAGAACAAAAAGCAAGAAAAAGTTACTATGGATCCTTGCCATTCTTGCCTTTATTTTATCTGCCATTATAGACAATTTAACAGCTACTATTGTACTTATTACATTGTTGAGAAAGTTGATACCTGAAAGGAATGATAGATTATGGTATGCAGGAATGATAGTTATAGCGGCCAATGCAGGCGGAGCCTGGTCTCCTATTGGTGATGTAACAACAACGATGTTATGGATTGGAAAAAGGGTATCGGCAGAGCATTTGGTGGTAAGGTTAATTTTACCATCTATTGTTTGTATGGTAGTACCAACATTTATTGCTTCCTTATTACCTGCTTTTAAAGGTGAGGTAGAAATTGATGCAAACGTTTATGATGAAGAGCAGAAATCATTATTGAGTAGTAGAACCATGCTGTTTTTAGGACTAGGAATGATAGTTTCTGTTCCTGTTTTCAAGACAGTAACACATTTACCTCCTTACTTAGGAATGATGTTGGCCTTGGGTGTTGTTTGGTTGGTTTCGGAATACATACATCCCGAAGAAGATTTTACCGAAGAGCGTAAGCATTTATATTCTGCTCACCAGGCCTTATCGAGAATTGAAATGTCCAGTATATTATTTTTCTTAGGTATATTAATGGCTGTTGCAGCATTAGAAGCCTTAGTTTATGGCAGTGTTATGATAGAAGGCAAAGAAGTTCAAGTAGGCACGCTGCGGTATGTAGCAGAAATTTTGAATAATACCATTCCAAATCAGAGTGTTGTAATTCTAATTCTAGGAGTGCTGTCTGCTATTATAGATAATGTACCGTTGGTTGCAGCTTCAATGGGAATGTATAATTTACCGATGGACGACAGTTTATGGCACTTAATAGCCTATTCAGCGGGTACAGGTGGAAGCATGTTAATTATTGGGTCTGCCGCTGGTGTTGCAGCGATGGGTATGGAAAAGATAGATTTTATATGGTATCTTAAAAAAATAGCCTGGCTGGCCGCAATTGGTTTTGTGATCGGATATGTACTATTATTATTCATGGAAACACTATAAATTTAATCCCACATAACAGTGGGATTTTTTATTTTAGCAAAACAATTTAAATCGTGTATTTTCGTTACATAATATTATCCCCTTAATAAAGCTAAATTTATGTTGCTAACTATTCAGCAAGGAGCGGCCGATGCGGCTCAGGAAAACCTCGAAGAAGTAATTTCTGAAGAAAAAACATTGTCGATCTATAATTTAATTATGGATGGCGGGTTAGGAGGTCAAATCATTATTCTTATTCTAACGGTCTTACTGGTGGTCGCTATGTATATCTACTTTGAAAGGTTTTTAGCCATCAAAGCGGCTTCAAAAACGGATAAGAATTTTATGAATCAGATAAAAGATCATGTTTCTAATGGTAAATTGGAAGCCGCAAAAATCTTATGTGCTCAAGGGTCATCACCCGCGGCCAGGTTAATTGAAAAAGGCATTTCCAGAATTGGGAAACCGCTAGATGATATTAACACTGCTATTGAAAATGCTGGAAAGCTGGAGATCTATAAACTCGAAAGAAATGTAAGTGTGCTTGCCACCATTG
>CBDUPN010000062.1:0-11666 GCA_965369125.1 uncultured Aureibaculum sp.
TTTGAAAAAAAGATACTCACATTTAATTAAGCCTTTATCTCTATTGGTTGATCTAAGTATTATCAATCTCGTGATATACTTTATATCAGATATTGAATTCTTAAATTTTCGGTTTATAGCTTATATCAGTATTTTTTGGATAATTATTTCTTCTTATTCGGGATTTTATAAGGTTTATCGGGTCACTAATTTTTTTAGAATTTTAACCCTTTTGGCCGTTCAATTCGTATTCTTCTTCTTAACATATTTTGCCTATTTCGGAATATTTAAAGAAGGTGAAATCGTTAACAATCAGTTTTTGATCTTTGTCAGTACGTTTATAGGAATTTCTATCTTTAAATTTATTTCTTTTTATGCACTTAAAATTTATAGACAAAAAGGGAAAAACTATAGAAACGTTGTCATTATTGGCATGGATGAAACTTCAAAAAAAATTGCTAAACTTTTTAACGAAAGACCCGATCTAGGGTATAGATATTTAGGTTTTTTTTCTGTTAAAGAAAGTAGGGATAAAAAATATTTGGGAGGATTAAAAAGCAGCCATGCTTATATTTTGAATGAAGGTATTGATGAAATTTATTGTTCGCTTGCAGATTTAAATAAAGAACAAATTAAAGATTATACAAAATTTGCTAATAAAAACGGTAAAGTACTGAAGTTGATTCCCGAATCAAACGAATTATATAGTAAGAATTATGAGCTGGAATTTTATGACAATACTCTAGTTTTAAATGTTAAAAAGTTACCATTTGAATATCCTGAAAATATTCTTATTAAAAGAATATTTGATATTATATTTTCATTTTTAGTGATTGTATTTATTATGTCCTGGTTAACACCTTTATTTTGGATTTTGATTAAGATAGAGTCACGAGGTCCTTTATTCTTCAAACAATCGAGAGAAGGTTTAGATGGTAAAAGATTTGAATGTTATAAATTCAGATCAATGCAGGTTAATAGTTTGTCTGATAAGATTCATGCTACAAAAAATGATAAGAGAGTGACAAGATTCGGAGCGTTTATGAGAAAGACAAGCATAGATGAATTACCTCAGTTTTTTAATGTGCTTAAAGGCGATATGAGTATTGTAGGACCAAGACCTCATATGAAAAGTTTATCGAAAGAGTATCAGAAAGATATCGATAATTATATGGAAAGGCATGCTGTTAAACCAGGCATCACAGGATTGGCTCAAATAAGTGGTTTTAGAGGAGAAGTGAAAAAAAAATCTGATATCAAAAATAGGGTAAGGATGGATATTTTTTATATAGAAAACTGGTCCTTTTTTTTAGATATTAGAATTATTATCCAAACCATACTTAATATATTTAAGGGTGAAGAAAAAGCATACTAATTGCAATGCAAAATAAAACCCAGATAACTGCTTCCATCGTTTTGTACAATGAGGATTTTACTGAATTATCGAATACTGTTGATAGTTTTTTAAAAACAGACTTACCAAAAAAACTTTTCCTCATTGACAATGCTCCCAAGAATGATTTAAGTAAAAGATTTGTTCATCCTGATATTGAATATATTCACACTATAAAAAATATCGGCTTTGGTGCTGGTCATAACAAAGTAATCAATATGATTAGGAATCATTCGACCTATCATTTAATATTAAATCCCGATGTTACTTTTAAGCCAAATGTAATACCTAAATTAATTGAAGAACTTAAAAAGGAAAAGGATGTTTCAATGATTGCGCCAAGGGTATTATTTTCTAATGGAGATCATCAATATACTTGTCGTAGATATCCTTCTCTATTGGAATTGTTATTTCGAAGTTCAGTCGTTTTTAAATATTTTTTCTCTTCAGTAACACATAAAGGAGAATACCGTGATAAAGATTTGACAACACCATTTTATCCTGATTTTATGCATGGAGGCTTTTTATTATTTAAAACGGAAGACTTTGTTTCAATTAGTGGTTTTGATGAGCGTTATTTTCTATATATGGAAGATGTGGATATTTGTAGAAAAATAGATCTTTCCGGCAAGAAAAAACTATACTTTCCTCAAGTAGAAATAATTCATATTCTTAAAAAAGAATCCTCAAAAAATTTAAAGTTGTTTTTTATTCATTTAATATCAATCATGAAGTATTTTTATAAATGGGGATTTAAAAAATAAATTGGTATTACAGTGTATATTTGCATCAAACTATTTATATATGAATATTTTAATTTTAGGATCTGGAGGAAGAGAGCATGCCCTCGCTTGGAAATTGGCTAAAAGTAAAACACCGAATAAACTTTTAATTGCACCGGGAAACGCCGGCACCAGTCAATTAGGAACTAATCTAAATATTGACATCAACGATTTTGTTAAGGTTAAAAAAGAGATTCTAAAACATGAGATCAATCTTATTGTGGTAGGCCCCGAAGTTCCTTTGGTAAACGGATTTCATGATTTCGTGTCATCCGATTCGGATTTAAAACAAGTGAAAGTAATCGGACCCAAAAAAAATGGTGCCCAATTAGAAGGAAGTAAGAAATTTGCCAAAGAATTTATGTTTAGGCATCATATTCCGACTGCGAAATATAAAAGCTTTACAGCCGAAAAACTTAATGAAGGATACAAGTTTTTAGAAGCTCTTAATCCTCCTTATGTCTTAAAAGCAGACGGGTTGGCGGCCGGAAAAGGCGTTGTTATATTAGACAATCTTCAGAAAGCTAAGACCGAACTCAAAGAAATGCTATCAAATAAAAAGTTTGGTAAAGCTAGCACAGAAGTTGTTATTGAAGAATTTCTAGACGGTATAGAAATGAGCTGTTTTTTGCTTACAGACGGGAAACATTATATTTCATTACCAAATGCAAAAGATTATAAAAGAATAGGAGAAGGAGACACCGGATTAAATACAGGAGGTATGGGAGCCATATCACCGGTACCTTTTGCAGATGATTTATTTTTGAAAAAAGTGGAGGAAAAGGTGATCAAACCAACAATGAATGGATTACAAAAAGACAATATAGAATATCAAGGATTTATTTTTATAGGATTGATAAAAGTAAAGGATGAACCCTTTGTTATAGAATACAACGTGAGGCTTGGCGATCCTGAAACAGAAGTTATTATTCCAAGGTTAAAAACCGATCTATTAGATATTTTTGTGGCAACTGCAGCGCAGAGATTAAATAAAATCAAAGTCGAATTCGATCATAGATCTGCGGCTACCGTCATGCTTGTTTCGGGAGGGTATCCTGAAGATTATGAAAAAGGGAAGGTCATTTCCGGAATTAAATTGGTAAAAGACTCGATCATATTTCATGCAGGGACTCATTTAGAAGACAGCAGTGTGCTTACCAATGGGGGTAGGGTGCTGGCCGTCACTTCATACGGAAACACGTTTAGAGAGGCTGTAAATCAATCTTATAAAAGTATTGAAAAGGTCAAATTTGAAAACATGTACTTTAGAAAGGATATTGGTTTTGATCTCAAGTGATAATGCATGAAATTAAGAATAGGAAAAAGATATTAGTTGCTCCACTAAATTGGGGTTTAGGTCATGCAACCAGATGTATTCCTATTATCAGGGCTTTATTAGATAATGAATTTGAACCTATCATAGCAAGTGATGGTGCTGCCTTAGCATTTCTTCAAAAAGAATTTCCTCATTTAAAATATTATTCCCTTCCAAGTTATCGCATAGAATATTCAAAAAGAAATACTCAAAAATATAAATTGCTATTAAACACGCCTTATGTTATAAGGGCGCTTTTAAAAGAGAAAAAAGAGGTAGTAAGAATTCATAAACAGGAAGGATTATCCGGTATTATTTCTGATAATCGCTTTGGAGTAAGAAACTCCGGAATTCCATCCATTTATATTACCCATCAGTTAAATGTTCTATCGGGAAACACGACCTTATTTACAACACTGTTACATCAAAAAATTGTTTCAAAATTTGATGAATGCTGGGTTCCTGATTTCATTATCCAACCAAATCTCTCAGGTAACTTATCGACCATCAATAATAAAAATTTGAAAATTAGATATATTGGAGCAATTAGCAGATTTAATCAAAAACCATCGAGAAAAAAGTATGATTTGTTGATATTATTGTCAGGTCCAGAACCACAACGAACCATATTAGAGGATAAATTGTTATTAGAACTAAAGGCATTTAATCAAAAAGTTTTATTTATCAGAGGTGTCTTAACTGAGCAAAAAAAGGAAATTTCTTCGAACAAGGTCACTGTAGTAAATTATATGCTTACAGAAGATTTAGAAAAGGCTTTAAATGTTAGTGAATTAGTTTTAGCAAGATCGGGTTATTCAACAATATTAGATTTAGCCAAATTGGGTAAAAGAGCTTTTTTTATACCGACACCCGGACAATACGAACAAGAATATTTAGCCAATAGAATGAAAGAACTTCAAATCGCCCCATTTGAAAATCAAGATTCCTTTCGACTGGAAATGTTAGGCAGGACAGAAAAGTACAAAGGATTTACACATTCAAATAATCATCACAACTTACCTGTAGACCTATTTAAGCTTTTTTAAGGTAAACGAAAACGTTGATCCCTTTCCGTATTCACTTTCTGCAAATACTTCTTGATTATGTGCCTCGATTATATGTTTAACAATGGAAAGCCCTAAACCTGAACCTCCCTGATCTCTAGATCTGCTTTGATCGACCCTATAGAAACGTTCGAAAATTCTTGAAATATGTTGAGGTTGAATTCCCTCACCATCATCTTTGATCGATATTTTTAATTTATTAGAAGATTGATTTTTTACACTAACAATAGTTTTTCCTTTTGTTTTCCCATATTTAATGGCATTTTCCAACAAGTTCATTAATACTTGTTCAATTTTTTTTTCATCGGCACGAACTAATATTGGGGTATCATATTTTTTATCAAAGAACAAGGTGATATTCCTTTTATTGGCTTTAATTTCTAAAAGGTCAAAGACATTTTGAATTAGTTTTACTATATCAAATGTCTCAATTGTTAAACTCAAATTACCCGCCTCAAGCTTATTTATCATATCGAGATCTTTTACAATATTGATCAATCTTTCAACACTTATATTGGCTCTTTCGAGATATTTTTTTCTTATTATTTTGTCATTAATAGCACCGTCAAGTAGCGTTAATAAATATCCCTGTACAGTAAAAAGTGGCGTTTTAAGTTCATGAGAAACATTTCCGAGAAATTCTCTACGGTACTGTTCGCGCATTTGTAATGTTTCAATTTCAAGACGTTTATCTTCAGCAAACTTTTGCACTTCCTTAGAAAGTGTTTCTATATCGGTGGCAATTTTTTTCTTGCTTAATCCTTCAATTTCGAGAAACGAAATGTCATCATATATTTTTTTTATCCTTTTATAGATAAATTGCTCAACTCTAAATTGAATGATAAAAAAAGAAAAGACAAAGATGATTACACTTAAAGTGAAAGGGAATAGAAAGTTGATTAGATTAAAATAAAAGTAGTATACCAGTAAAATTAGAAAATAAGCAATAAGTGCAATATAAATTGAAGATTTAAAGGCAAATTTATATGTTTTTTTAAGTTTCATTTGGCGTTAAACTTATAACCTACGCCTTTCACTGTTTTAAAATAATGATCTCCGAATTTTTCCCGTAATTTCCTTATATGCACATCGATAGTTCTGCCACCTACAATAACATCATTACCCCAGATTTTGTCCAGTATTTCATCACGTTTAAATACCCTACCTGGTTTAGAAGCCAAAAGTGCAATTAGTTCAAATTCTTTGCGGGGTAAAACAATTTTATTTTTGTTTTTTTGAACAAAATATTCTTCACGATTAATAACAAGACCCCCTATAGAAGTGGTTAGACTTTCATTAGTATTCTTTATTCTTCTCAATAAAGCTTTTACTTTACTCACCAAAACTTTTGGTTTCACTGGTTTTGTTATATAATCATCGGCACCGGCATCGAAACCCGCTACCTGACTATAATCTTCACCTCTTGCAGTAAAAAAAGATATGATTACATCATTCAAACTTTCTATTTCTCTAATTTTTTCACAAGCCTCAATCCCATCCATTTCTGGCATCATCACATCAAGTAGAATTAGGTGTGGGTGAATTTCTTCAGATTTTTTAATTGCTTCAAGACCATTCGAAGCTGTAAATATTTGATATCCTTCATTTTCTAAATTATATTTCACAATTTCAATGATATCTGGCTCATCATCAACTAATAATATTTTTATTTCCTTTTTCTTCATTATGTGATTTATAATTAATCAAAAGTAATGATTAAATAAATGATGTTGCAAACTTAACAATCATTTAACGCTCTAATATTAAGTTTACATTAATATTTTAAATACCTTTTAAATCTCTAAACATCAACAATATAATTACGTTTTTTTGAAATAAATGCAGAGAATATTATTATAATGTTTTTATTTTTTTTCAATATTTTTTATTTTTATAGCTACACATTAATTTATAAACTAATCACTCTTTAACTATGAAAAAAAATTACCTTTTAATTTATGCACTATTAATTTCTTCCTTGTCTATTGGGCAGGATTTGATCATTACCGGAGTTTTCGATGGGCCTTTAACTGGAGGTACGCCTAAAGGAATAGAATTATACGCTGTTAACGATATAAGTGATTTAAGCCAATATGGAATAGGGTCTGCAAATAATGGTGGTGGGTCTGATGGAATTGAATTAGTGTTATCGGGTTCTGTTTCAGCCGATACTTATATATATGTTGCTAGCGAACAACCTCAATTCAATGCTTTTTTTGGTTTTGATCCGGATTTCACAAGTAACGCAGCGAGTATAAATGGGGATGATGCGATTGAATTATTTGGAAATGTTATGGATTCAGGTGGTGGAAATTTTACAGGTGTGGTTATAGATATATTTGGGGATATTGACGTAGATGGCTCAGGTCAACCATGGGATTATCTAGATGGATGGGCGTACAGAGTGGATGGAACAGGGCCTGATGGATCTACTTTTGTGCTTGCGAATTGGAGATTTAGTGGTATTAACATGTTAGAAGGTGAAGGTGTTACCATCAATGACAATGCCCCTTCTCCTTTTCCTATTGGTTCTTATTCGACAGCAACGGCATCGGTAAATAGGAATGAAATTCTAAATTTCTCCATTTATCCAAATCCATTAACAAGTGGTAAATTGTATATTAACACAAACAGTAATTCTGAAAAATATATTCAAATTTTTGATGTTCTCGGCAAACAAGTATTTAAGACAACTTTAAAAGGGAGGGAATTAGATTTAACCAAACTAACGGCCGGAATTTACATTTTAAAAGTTCTTGAAGAAGGTAAGACGGCCACCAGAAAATTAGTAATTAAATAAAATACTTTTATATAAACTTAGCGAGTCTAAATCAGGCTCGCTTTTTTTAATAAAGAAGTTTTATTGCCTTAAAAAGTTCAGTTAAATTAAATTATCATGCTCGATAAAATAACATTTGAAAATATATTATTTCTGGATATAGAAACGGTTCCAGAAGTAAGTTCTTTTGCAGAATTATCAACTGAGAAACAAGAATTATTTGCTGCTAAAACAGAATATCAACGAAAAGATGAAATTAAGGCGGAAGATTTTTATGAAAGGGCCGGAATTTGGGCTGAGTTTGGCAGAATAATATGTATTTCGGTAGGCTATTTTGTGGATTTAGATAAAAATAGAAGCTTTCGGGTGAAGTCCTTTTCAGGAGAAGAATCATCCATTTTAAAGAACTTTAAAAACTTATTGGAGAATCATTTTAATAAGCCCAATCATTTGTTATGCGGACATAATAGTAAAGAATTCGATTTTCCCTATATCGCCAGAAGAATGATCATTAATGGCATATCATTACCCGAAAAATTGAACTTATTTGGTAAAAAACCCTGGGAAGTTGCACATCTTGACACCATGGACCTATGGAAATTTGGCGATTATAAACATTATACCTCGTTGAATTTATTAACCCATATATTAGGGATACCTTCACCAAAACAAGATATAGATGGAAGCCAGGTAGCAAGTGTTTATTATAAAGAAAAGAATCTCGATAAAATCGTTAAATACTGTGAAAGAGATACTATTGCAGTTGCGCAATTACTGTTGAGATTTAATAATTTAAAATTATTAAAAGATAAAGAAATTGTCTTTGTTTAGACCTCTTGCTTTAAGGAAAGCTCCAACCATCTTTCTTCTTTTTGCTCAATTGTGGTTTTTAATTTATGAAGTTTTTGAGAAACCTCATTGATATCTTGATCTTCAAAATTATTTTTTTCAAATAGTTTTTCTATAATTTTTTTTTCATCTGTTAATTTGGCAATATCTTTTTCTAACTGTTTGAATTCTCTATTTTCATTATAGGATAACTTACCGGTTGTTGAAGACTTAACGCGGGTGTCAATTTTCTTTTCTGTTATAATTTCCTGTGATGGCAGGGAGTCTTCATAGATCCTGTAATCGGTATAATTACCCGGAAAATCACTTATATTTCCACCGTCATCAAAAACGAAAATATGATCTACAACCTTGTCCATAAAATACCTGTCATGTGATACTACCAGTAAGTTACCGGGAAAGTCCAATAAAAAACTTTCAAGAACATTTAAGGTTAAAATATCCAAGTCATTTGTCGGTTCGTCTAATATTAAGAAATTAGGATTTTGGATAAGTACAGTACATAAATACAATCGTTTCAATTCACCGCCCGAAAGCTTTTCAACAAAATCATATTGCTTCTTCCTGTCGAACAAAAAACGTTCTAATAAATTTCCAGCAGAAATTTTATTTCCTTTAGCAAGCGGAATATATTCACCGAATTCTTTAATTACTTCAATTACCTTTTGTCCTTCTTTTATACGAATACCGTCCTGTGAATAATATCCGAACTTAACAGTTTCACCAACAATTACTTTTCCCGAATCTATTGGCAGTTGGCCCGTTATGATGTTTAATAAAGAGGTTTTCCCGGTACCATTTTTACCAATAATACCTATGCGTTCTCCGCGTTTAAAAACATAATTAAACTTGTTTAAAACTACCTTTTCATCAAAAGATTTTGAAGCATTATGTATTTCAATAATTTTACTACCCAAACGCTCCATATTAATTTCTAATTGAACGACATGGTCTTTTCTTCGTTGATGGGCTATTTCTTTAATATGATAAAAGTCGTCAATTCGAGATTTCGATTTTGTGGTGCGCGCTTTTGGCTGACGACGCATCCAGTCTAACTCTTTTTTTAATAAATTTTTTGCCTTATCTACAACGGTCTGCTCATTAGCGATTCGCTCTTCTCTTTTTTCTAGGTAATAGGAATAATTTCCTTTATAGGTATATAATTTTCCCTGATCTAATTCTATAATCTCATTACAAACACGTTCTAAAAAATAACGGTCATGAGTAACCATGAGAAGGGTAATATTTTCATTTTTAAAATAATTCTCTAACCATTCAATCATTTCGAGATCAAGATGATTCGTCGGTTCGTCAAGTATTAATAGATCGGGCTTATTAATTAAGGTAATAGCCAGTGAAACGCGCTTTCGTTGACCTCCTGACAGGTTTTCTATTCTAACGGAAAGATCGTCTAATTTTAGTTTAGACAGTATTTGGGTATATTGTGTTTCAAAATCCCAGGCATTATGTTGCTCCATCAATTCAAAAGCTTTTTGATAAGCAACTGCATCATCAGGATCTTTTAGGGCATTTTCGTATTGCTGAATAATCTTGAGCGTTTTATTATCAGAACTAAAGATAGCCTCTTCAATAGTTTCATGATCATTTAGGCTATCCGTTTGTGACAAGTAGGCGATGTGTAATCCTTTTCTGGAAACAATTTGTCCTTTATCGGGATGGTCTTTACCTACCAGTATATTTAAAATGGATGTTTTTCCCGTTCCGTTCTTCGCAACAAAAGCAATCTTTTGGTCTTTATTAATACCAAAGGAGATATCTTCAAAGAGTACAACCTCTCCATAAGATTTTGAAATGTTTTCGACTGATAAGTAATTCACAGGAATTTATAATTGGGTGCAAATTAACCAAAAAAACCTGAGGTACCGTTAATATTTCTTAATTCAAAATTGTTACATTTAGCAATAATATATATTTGAATGATGCTAAAAGTTAAGGAACTTAATATTTCTTTTTTGACCGAAGAAGGTGAAACGAACGTGGCTACGAATATAAACTTCTCTTTAGTTAAGAATGAAATTTTAGGGATAGTTGGCGAATCGGGTTCGGGTAAATCGGTTACTTCATTGGCTGTTTTAGGACTACTTCCTAAAAAGAAATCTATCATTGAAGGAAGCATAATATTTAATGATGTTGAATTATTAAGATTAACCGATAAGGAATTACAACAAATTCGTGGTAATCGTATTTCAATGATTTTTCAAGAACCCATGAGCTCATTAAACCCTAGCTTGACCTGCGGATTTCAGGTGATGGAGATTTTACTCGAGCATAAAAAAATGGATAAAAGTGCAGCAAAGAAAAAAGTAATTGAACTTTTTCATCAGGTAAAATTACCCAGGGTAGAAGCAATGTACAACCAATATCCTCATCAGCTTTCTGGAGGACAAAAACAAAGGGTTATGATTGCCATGGCCATCGCCTGTAAACCTGAAATATTAATTGCAGATGAACCAACTACTGCATTAGATGTAACCGTTCAAAAGGAGATCATTAAACTATTGAAAGAGCTACAGATTGAAACAGGAATGAGTATTATTTTTATTTCTCATGATTTGTCATTGGTTTCAGAAATTGCCGACAGAATGCTTGTGATGCAACATGGTGTTATTGTTGAACAAGGCAACACCAAAAATATATTTAAAAACCCCGAAAATATTTATACAAAAGCATTAATTAACTCGAAACCTAGTTTACAAAAACGGCTTAAGAAATTACCTACCGTAGAAGATTTTCTAACTGGCAAATTAGAAAGTGACCTTATTTCAACAGTAGAAAGACAAAAAACACACAAGTTAATTTATAGTAAAACAGCATTATTAGAAATTCAAAATCTGAAGACATATTTCTCTACACCTAAAAGTTTTTTTTCAAAAAACCGTGCTACTGTGAAAGCTGTAGATAATGTTTCATTAAAAGTTTATGAAGGAGAAACATTGGGATTGGTGGGTGAATCGGGGTGTGGGAAAACAACTTTAGGAAGAACTATTTTACATTTGGAAAAAGCGACTTCAGGAAATATCTTTTATAAAGGAAAAGAAATCACCAAACTTTCATTGGCTGAAATTAAAAAGTTAAGAAAAGAAGTGCAGATCATTTTTCAAGACCCCTTTTCATCCTTAAACCCGAGACTCCCGGTAGGTAAGGCTATTGAAGAGCCTATGAAAGTTCATAAATTGTATAATTCAGAAAAAGAACGAAAAGAAAAAACACTCGAAATATTATCCAGAGTTGGTTTAGAAGAAGAGCATTATAACCGATACCCTCATGAATTTTCCGGGGGGCAGCGTCAACGAATAGGAATTGCCAGAACCATTGCCCTGCAACCAAAATTAATTATTTGTGATGAATCTGTTTCTGCATTAGATGTATCGGTGCAGGCACAAGTGCTGAATTTATTAAACGAATTAAAGAATGATTTTGGATTTACCTATATTTTTATTTCTCACGATTTAGCGGTTGTTAAATATATGGCAGATCAATTGGC
>CBDUPN010000063.1:0-11555 GCA_965369125.1 uncultured Aureibaculum sp.
AGGTTTAGTTTTTTACATCCTTAGAAAAGCACTTTTTTATTTTAACAATTAAAATTATTCAAAACTTAAATTTATAAAATCATGAAAAAACAATTCTTAATATTTTTAACATTATTTACTTTGCTCATTACCACAGTAAATGCACAACAGACAAATACACCTATAATTGACCGCGAGATCTTTTTTGGAAATCCAGAAATAGCCGCCGGGCAGTTAAGTCCTGACGGACAATGGATATCTTTTCTTAAGGAATACAATGGCATTATGAATATATGGGCTAAAAGATTCGACGAACCTTTTGAAAAAGCAAAGCCCTTAACAAATAACGAAAGGCCTGTTGGCGGTTACTCCTGGACCTATGATGGTCAATACATCCTTTTTGTAAAGGATAATAAAGGAGATGAAAATTATAATGTCTATGCCGTAAACCCTAAAGGAGAGGCCGACAAAGAAAGCGGTGTTCCTGTTTCAAAAAATTTAAGTCCGATGAAAGATGTCAGGGTTCAAATCTACCAGGTAAGCAGGAAAGATCCTGATTTAATGTGGATTGGGATCAATGATAGGGATAAGGCATGGCACGATTTGTATAAGTTGAACATCAGCACAGGTAAATTAGAGTTATTATTTGAAAATAATAATAGAATTATCGGTTGGAATTTTGATTGGGATGAAAAACCCCGATTGGCATATAGAACAAATGACAAAGGATTTTCAGAAATTCTGCGCATTGATGGCGACAACCAGTTTACTAAGATATATGAAACTAATTTACAAGAACAAGCTTATGTAGCAGGTTGGAATAAGGATAATACCAAAACCTATTTAGTATCTAACAAAGGCGATGTAAATTTTTCTACACTTTATTCGTTTGATCCGCAAACAGAAAAGATAGAAAAAATTGAAAGTGACCCGCAAAACAAAGTAGACTTTGGCGGAATGTTTATCGACGATAACACTCGTGAAATTTTGTATACATCATATATCTATGATAAAAGAGAACGTCTTTGGAAAAATAAAGAATGGGAAAAAATGTTCAATTACCTAGAAGGAAAATTCAAAGGAAAAGAAGTTGGTTTTGCCGGTTTTACGAAAGATTATAAGCAAATGCTGATCTCAGTTGGTGGTGATCAATTCGCCTATGAAACATATTATTTTAATAGGGATACCAAAGAATTGATTCATCAATATACACCCAGACCCCGTTTAAAAGAAGTAGAACAATATCTGGCCAACATGGAACCAATTTCTTATAAAAGTAGTGATGGGTTGGTAATTCCTGGTTATTTAACAATTCCGTCTGGTGCAGAAAAGAAAAATTTACCACTAGTTGTTTTAGTTCATGGAGGGCCAAAAGGGCCAAGAGATAATTGGGGATATGATGCTTATGCACAAATGTTAGCCAATAGAGGCTATGCGGTTTTACAACCAAATTTTAGAGCCAGTGGCGGCTATGGTAAATCATTTTTAAATGCAGGAGATAAAGAGTGGGGTAAATTGATGCAGGATGATATTACTTGGGGTGTAAAGCATCTGGTTGCAAATGGTACGGTTGACAAAAATAGGGTAGCCATTATGGGTGGAAGTTATGGCGGATATGCAACACTTGCCGGTTTGGCTTTTACACCTGATGTGTATACTTGTGGTGTTGATATTGTTGGGCCAAGTAATTTATTTACATTACTGGAGTCAATTCCTGCTTACTGGGAATCATTCAGAAAAAGTTTGTATGAAATGACAGGAGATCCAGAAACTGAGGAAGGGAAAAAACTAATAAGAGAAGCCAGTCCTTTATTCCATGTAGATAAAATTAAAAAACCTTTATTGATCATTCAGGGTGCAAACGATCCAAGAGTAAAACAAGCAGAAAGTGACCAAATTGTGGTATCGTTGCGCGATGCAGGTAAAGAAGTAGAATATATTTTGGCAGATGATGAAGGGCATGGATTTAGCAAGCCAAATAATAATATGGCCATGTGGGTAGCTGTAGAGAAATTTTTGGCAAAACATCTAGGAGGTCGTTATCAAAAAGATATGTCTGAAGAAGTGGCAAAACGCTTAGCAGAAATTACTCAGGATATTTCTAAGGTGGTTTATAAAAAAGCAGAAAAAGTTGAAATAGCTAAAGCTTTGCCAACATTGAAAGATGACTTAAAAGAAGGAAATTACAAATACGATGTTGTCATAGAAGTCCAAGGGCAAAAAATACCTATGGAAATGACACGTGAGGTTAAAAAAGAAGGTACACAATGGCTAATAAAAGATGCTTCAGCATCACCGATGGGAAACAGTGAAGATGTAGTTTACCTAGAAAATATGATTCCCGTAAAAAGATTAATAAATCAAGGTGGGCAAACTATTGAAGTAAACTATGCAAGCGACAAAATTTCTATTACTATGATGGGTAAGGCTAAAGAGTTACCATTAGAAGGTGCGCATTTGACCAGTGGAGCAGGTTTTGATCAATTGATTGCTAGATTACCATTATCTGAAGGATATCAAACCTCTTTTTATAGTCTTGATGTAATGGCTCAAAAAATTAAAACTATGAAACTGGAAGTTTTAGCCAAAGAAAATAATCAATGGAAATTAAAAATCTATAACGTTGAAGACGAAAAAGAATTAACTACTATGTTGATTAATGTTGAAAACAAAATGGCAAGTCAAATTGAACAAATAATGCCTGCTATGGGTAATGCCAAAATAACTACAGTTCTAAAATAGCATGTAATGGATGGTTTATAACTAATCATTATTTTAAATAAATTTTTATAAAGTGGAATAATAAAGAAAAGTTATTCCACTTTATTTTTTACCATTCCATTCGGCATAAAATTGCTTTAGGTATAATTCCATAAAAGCATTTCTATCAGCCGCGAGCCGTCTACCTGTTTTGGTATTCATTTTATCCTTAAGTAGCAATAACTTTTCATAAAAATGATTGATAGAAGGCGCCTTAGAATTTTTATATGCTGACTTGCTCATATTTAATTTAGGAGCAATTTCGGGATTATAGATCTCTCTATTTTTAAAGCCTCCATAATTAAAACAGCGGGCAATCCCTATGGCTCCTATCGCGTCTAATCGGTCGGCATCTTGAATAATTTCTAGTTCTTTAGAAGAGAATCGCTTTTCTTTCTTGCTGCCATTGTCATCTGCAAGGCTAGATTTAAAAGAAATATTCTCGATTATTTTAATAACATGTTCAATAATAGCGCTATCGACGTTAAGCGAAAGTAAAAATTCGGCGGCTTTTTTCGGCCCTATGGTTTCGTCACCATTGTGGAATTTAGCATCGGCTATATCATGAAGCAAGGCACCTAATACGACCACGAAATCGTCAACTTGTTCGCCTTTGGCGATCAGTTTTGCATTGTTCAATACGCGTTCGATATGAAACCAATCGTGGCCCCCTTCGGCATTTTTTAAAGATTCCTTTACGTAAGCCGTAGTTTTATTTATTATTGAATTTCTATCCATGTATTAAAAAAAACCTCTAAAAAGAGGTTTTTTAAATTATTCGATCGGTACACTATTATCGACAGCTTTGCATTTGTTGTCTTCGCAGATAATATCACTTGGGGGCATAACAACGGCGCAATCAGACATTATACCATGCTTAGTATTATATTCTTTTTGCATTTTATTAAATTCCTCAACTTTAGATTTAAGTAGATCTGTATCAATAGAATTGGAATATACCAAATAGCTCCATGGCCCTCCGCAAGGTTTGCTTCCAAACGCGATGGCATCGCATTCAGTTTTATCATTACAAACAGAAGATGCTGCTAATGCAACAATTTCTTCCTCCAAATTTGTAATTTTTTTTAGTTCGACCTCCTTATCTTCGCTTAGATCGTTAGAATTACAAGCCAAAAGGGTAAGAAATGTGAAAGCTGTATATAGTAATAATTTCATCTTGATAAATGTAAAATAAAGTTATTAATAAATTTTTCTTAACTAGCAATAATCTTCGTAGGCTCCCATTAGGTTTTCAGCAATCATTTCGGCAGACCTTCCTTCAATATGGTGTCGCTCAAGCATATGTACTAATTCACCATCCTTAAACAAGGCAACGGCCGGAGATGATGGAGGGAACGGTATCATATGTTCTCTTGCTTTTGACACAGCTTCGGTATCTACACCAGCAAATACAGTTGTTAAATGTAATGGTTTTTTAGATCCTTGTAAGGATAATATTGTGCCTGGTCTAGCTGTTCCAGCTGCACATCCACATACAGAATTTACAACTACAAGTGTTGTACCTTTTTCATTTAATATATTGTCAACTTCTTGCGCACTACGTAGTTCTTTAAAACCCACAGCAGTTAATTGTTGGCGCATTGGTTTTACTATTTCTTCTGGATACATATAGGTATTTTTTTTGATTAAAATTTTCCGCAAATATACATATAATTACAATAAATGTATCTTTGACAAAATTTTGAAATTAAAGTCAATTATGGGAAATTTTACGAAATGGCTGGGGGCAGGAGTAGGTTGGACATTAGGCGGGCCAATTGGCGGAATTCTGGGCTTTGTGTTGGGTAGTTTTGTCGATGGATTCTCTGAAATGGATCTCAAGACCATCACTCAAACGGCAAAGGGCAGATCAACAACATCCGGTGATTTTGAGATCAGTTTATTAGTGCTGGCAGCAGTGGTTATTAAAGCCGACGGTAAGGCCAATAAAAAGGAATTAGATTTTGTAAGATCTAACTTTATTGGAATGTATGGTCGGGAAAAAGCTGATAATGCCTTTAAATTGTTCAATGGAATCATAAAGAATAATAAGATATCAACCCGGCAGGTGTGTATACAAATACGCCAGCATATGAGCCATGCCTCGCGGTTGCAATTATTGCATTTCCTGTTTGGTATAGCAAAGGCAGATGGATTTGTAAGCCAGGCCGAAATAGATAAGATCAAAACCATTGCCGGATATTTGTACATCAATGACAGGGATTTTGAATCGATAAAGGCCATGTTTTACGATGAAGTCAATAATTCGTATAAGATCCTTGAGATCGAAAAAAGCGCTTCAAACGATGAAGTAAAAACTGCTTATCGAAGAATGGTAAAAAAACACCATCCCGATAAATTAAGGCATTTAGGAGAAGAACATATGAAAGGGGCAGAAGAAAAATTCCGCCAGATCCAAAAAGCCTATGAGCAGATCCAAAAAGAACGGGGAATGTAATTAGCAATACAAGGTCAGATCTTTCGGTCCTGCTAAAACAGTTTTTTCAATCTTGCTTTGACCTTTTACATCTAGTGCCGTATGCCATTTAACCATTGATATCTGTAAGTTTTCAATTTCAAGTCCAATGATCGAGTTGGGATGTACACAACTGCCATCATTGAAATATGGTAAAAGTCCAGGATCGGGAAAGCGAGGCCTGTGGGTATGACCTGCGATAACCATTTGGTTGTCATTTTTTACTATCCATTTTTTTAATTTCTTTTCAACCCTAATCAGATTCTTATAGTTTTTCGCCGGGCTGGTAGGATCTTTTAAGCCGAACCATTTTTGCAAAGGCATCCAACAATAACGAACAAAAAAACGACTCACCTTCCACAACCGGTAATTTAACCAATCGGCTTGATGACCATGAATTAATAAGATATTTTTATCTGTGTTTTCGATATTCAACAAAATACTTTCGTGGTATTCTAGATCAAAAAGTTTTTCTTTTTGCACTATATTTTTCGGAGGAAATATTTTATATAATATTTTTTCAACGGTTAAGGGATCACTAAAGATCATATCATGATTTCCCCAAAGCATATGTAACCGATCGTCCTGATAAAATAACTTTAATAGCTCGAAAACATTCTTGTGTGCCTTATAAATGGGTTCAAAAGAATAATTTTCCCAAAGCTCAATGCCGTCACCCAATTCTATATAAGTAAAATTGCTTTCATAGTATTTTTGAATAGCATGGGTATAGATCTCCATATTATGTGCAAAATCATCGGCATAACTATTGTCACCCTTGTGCAGATCACTAAATAAAATGATCTTAGAATCTTTATTTATATTCAGTGGTTTGGCTTTCCGTAGTGCATTATCAAGAATAGAGTATATCATCTATTTTTTAAAAAATGATTGATGAATGGTAAAATGTGCTGTTTGTATTTTTATATAATATACGCCTGATGTAAATTCCGAAACATTTATGCTGTCAGATTGTTGTTGCAATACCAATTGTCCCAAGGTATTGTAAATCATGATATTTTTTATTTTCTGATCGTTAGGATTTTCTATAACTAGCTCACCGGCAGTAGGATTTGGGTAAATGGTAAAACTATTATTAGCAAAATCATCATCTATATTTAACACCGAACTATTATTACTCGATATTATTTGAAAATCAGGATCTATTTGAATACTGGCAACTGTAAAGGAAACATTCTCTAAAAATTCTTCCCCATTATAGGAGTTATCTAGAATCAGATCTAATTCTTCATTGTTAGTGCCTAAAACTTTGATAGGTAAAGGTGCTTCAAAAAAAGAAACCGAACTATGGCTCTGCGTTTGATTTAAGGTAATTTTTAACTGATCACTTTGCGGTTGGAACCATTTTAAACTATAACTCGGATGTCCTTGATTATAGATCCAGTCATCAAAGAATTCGGTAAGATCCATTCCACTAGCCGACTCCATTTTGGAAATAAAGTCAGGTGTTAAGGCATAATCATAGGCTAAATTAGGATCGGTGAGATAATTTTTCATTCCCTGAAAAAAAACAGCATCCCCTAATTTTTTACGAAGCATGTGTAATACCATGGCACCTTTTCTATAAGATAAGCGCCCATTAAATATTCTACCCACACTGGTAGTATCAGCATCCGATAAATAAACAGATCCATCGGGCAGAGATGTGGAAGAATTTATATTGGATATCCTCCAATTTTTAAAAGCTGCATCACCGTCTAAATTCTCAGTTGTTAAACCTGTTAAATAAGTAGCAAAGCCTTCATTCAACCAAATATCTTTCCAGCTCCCGCAGGTAATTTTATTACCAAACCATTGGTGTGCCAGTTCATGGGCTATAAGGTCACGACTAAACCCACCCATAAAAGATACTGTGGTATGTTCCATGCCGCCACCCCAACCAAATTGGGCATGCCCATACTTTTCATCTGCAAAAGGGTATTCTTCAAATAATTGGGTAAATAGATTCATAATATCTACCGTAACACCGGTACTTGACTGGGCCGAACTTAAACTTTCGGGATATACATAATTTACAATCTCAAATGGATTTCCATTATTAGCTACCTGATGCGTATACACTTCATAATTAGTAACTGCAATAGCGATCAAATAAGCAGGAATAGGGTACTGATGTCTAAAATGTGTAGTTTTAGAACTACCATTAATAACCTGACTTTGTTCCAACCCGTTAGAGACAGCTACGTATTGTTGTGGAGACGTAATATAAACATCAATGGCATCTATTTTGTCGTTTAAGTCTTGTTTACATGGCCACCATCCTTTTGCTCCATAAGGTTCAGAAAGGGTCCATATAATAGGTGCACCATTATGTGTAGATTGTTCAAAAGATCCAAAGCCCGAACTAACAGGGTTTCCGCTGTAGGTAATTACCAAAGTAGCAGATTGACCTTGCAATAGCATTTGAGATAAGGTAATGATCAATTCATCATTTGTATTTTGACTGTAAGCTAAAGCTGTTCCATTTTGGGTAACTCCCGAAACGGTCATATTATCGGCTAAATCAAAAGTAACTGTAGTCAGATCTTGTTTTGCGGTAAAGGTTGAAGTAACATTACCGCTAATAAATGCAACGGCCGGATCAATATTCCAATCTAATCGATGGTAGGTCAGATCATAATTAGAAGTATTGATATTTGCTTTATAATTAATGACCTTATGCGCTGCCTTTGCTTCGGCCTCAATGATATTGTTAAAGGCAGTAGGTACTTCTTGCGAGGAAATAACCAAACAAGAAAAGAAGAAAAGAAAGAATATTAAATTTTTCATTCGTTTCATAAGTACTACTTTTGTTGGTATAAAAATACCATTTTCTCAATTAATAGTAGGAAATTAAAATATCAGCATGTTAGACGATAAAAACAAACAAAGAACTTCTTTATCGGAATTAGGAGAATTCGGATTGATACATCACCTGACCGATAAAATAAAGTTAACCAATAAATCTACTATCAAGGGTGTGGGCGATGATGCAGCCGTGTTGGAATTTAAGAACAAACAGGTATTAGTCACCACAGATCTTTTGGTCGAAGGCATTCATTTTGACCTTGCTTATATGCCGTTGAAACATTTAGGTTATAAAGCTGTGATGGTAAATTTATCTGATGTCTACGCCATGAATGGAACTGCTACTCAAATTACAGTGTCTATTGCGCTGTCAAATCGATTTCCATTGGAGGCTATTGAAGAATTATATGCAGGGATTCATTTAGCGTGTAAAAATTATAAGGTAGACCTGGTAGGTGGAGACACCACCTCATCTACCAAAGGACTGCTCATTAGCATTACTGCAATTGGGGAGGCAGATAAAAAAGATGTTATTTATAGAAATGGTGCAAGACCCAACGATCTATTGGTGGTAAGCGGTGATCTTGGGGCCTCTTATTTAGGCTTGCAGGTGCTTGAAAGAGAAAAACAGGTTTTCCAGGCGAATCCGAATGCCCAACCAGATCTTGATAATTATACCTATTTGGTAGAGCGACAACTAAAACCCGAAGCCAGAAAAGATATTCCGGTCTTGTTAAAGGAACTAGGCGTAAAACCAACATCGATGATCGATATTAGCGACGGTTTGTCTTCAGAGATTATCCATATTTGCCAGCAAAGCAAGGTTGGCTGTAGTCTGTTCGAAGATAAAATTCCATTAGATCCGCAAGTCATTTCAACATGTGAAGAGTTTAAGATCGACAGTACTATGGTTGCTTTAAGCGGCGGTGAAGATTATGAATTGCTTTTCACCATTGATACGGCCGATTATCCGAAAATAAAGGCAAATCCTAGTCTAACAGTTATTGGTCATATGACCGATCAACAAGAAGGTATGCATTTGATAACCAGAGGTAATCAAAAAGTGGAATTGACCGCTCAAGGTTGGAACTCGTTTTTAAAAAATAAATGATCTGATATACTTTAAAGGCCAAGTCAATAATATTAAAAAAACATAGATATGTTTCGAATTATCCTAATTTTCATGCTGTTTTCATTAAGTAATTGGGCTCAGGAAAATCCGCGTGCATTCTTACCAGATCTATTCAAAGGGTATCCCAATGTTCGTGATATTGCGATTTCTCCTGATGGACAAGAAGTGTATTTTACGGTCGACGATCTATACAGCCAGGTAGGAGTAATAGCATTTATGAAGAAAAATGAAACGGGCTGGGGGCAACCCCAAACAGTTTCGTTTACGGGTAATTATCGCGATATCGAGCCGGCTTTTTCAAAGAATGGCCAACAGCTGTATTTTGTTTCTAACAGGCCATTGGACAGCAGTTCAATTGCACCTAAAGATTATGATATTTGGTATGTAAATAAAACGACTTCGGGGTGGTCTGAACCTATAAATTTGGGAGCCCCTATCAATACCATGGCGAACGAATATTATCCTTCGATTACAGAAAATGGGGATATTTATTTTACAACAGAAAATGAACTGGCTGTAGGTAAGGAAGATATTTTTGTAAGTAGATTGTTTCAAGGTGTTTATCAAAAACCGGTTTCCATAAAAGGGGGTGTTAATACCGAACATTATGAATTCAATGCTTTTGTCGCACCAGACGAAAGTTTCCTGATCTTTACTTCCCAGCGTCCGAAAGAGGGCTTGGGGGGAGGTGATCTGTATATAAGTTACAGAATTGGAGATGTCTGGGGAAAGGCTGAATTATTGGCACAAGTAAATTCGCCATTTCTGGATTTCTGCCCATTTGTAGATTTTAATTCCAACACTTTTTATTTTACGAGTCGACGATCGGCAATAAAAAAACATTATCAGGAATCATTAAAATTGGATCAGTTTTTAGAATTGTACAGCACCGGTAATCCAAAGGGATTGAACAGGATCTACTCCATAGATCTTTCTGAAATTATATCGAAGAAAGATTAATACAAAGAAATTATTTGAATAGTTCTTCGAGTAGAACTTCAAGTTCTTCACCATGTATGTTTTTGGCAATTATTTTTCCGGCTGCATCGATCAAATAATTGTCGGGCAAGGCTGTAACCGCATAATCGAAAGCCGCTGGTGTTTTAAATCCTTCCAAAGATGAAACATTGGCCCAGGTTCTTTGATCTTTTTCCAGGGCGGCCAGCCATTTATCGCGATTGCTATCTAAGGAAACACCGTATATTTCAAAGCCTTTGTCATTGTACTTTTTATACAATTCATTCAGAGATCCACTTTCTCTCCTGCACGGCCCACACCAACTTGCCCAAAAATCGATCAGGGTATATTGCTGGTTTATGTCAGATAATTGTATTGTAGCACCGCTAGCAGATTTCATCGCTATATTGGCAGCGATGCCTCCTATTGACGTTTGTTGTAGCCGGGTTATTTTTTCTCGTAGTTTTGAACTGATATCCAGATCAGGATGCTCCTTTTCGAAGGCCGAAACCAAAGAATCAAACAAAGCTATATTTTCTTCACCTCTCCAACGGATGGAAGTTGCATATAATCCGATAGTAGTTCCCATCCTTGTTTTGACGAAATTATTTAATTCTTCTATATGGATATCGTAATTTGTTACTTCCAAATTTCCCAAGGAATCAATTTTTGAGGAGTCGGGATTTTCTATTTGTTTCAAGGCTTTGATCTCTCTTCTAACCCTTTGCACCAAGGTATCTAACGACCTGTCTCGAAAATCTTCATAGGCCCAAAGTTTTTCCGTGTCTATAGAACCCGAAACCGTTTTCTCAATTTGATCTTTATCTGGTGCATTGATATGAATGATGAGGTGTTGCCCTTTATCAATAGCTAAAATCACCTCTTTTTGATTACCGAGATCAAGCCTGTACAAATGTGGTTGCAGATTAAATTCAACTTTGAATTTACCTTGAGCATCCAGGAAAATGGTGTCAATCAAGGTGGAGACTTTCCTTTCTATATCGGTTTCCTGATATAGTAAAACATAATTATTTTCTGTGGAGGTAATTGTGCCTTCAATGGTAAAAGTGGGTACATCGTTTTTAGCGCAAGAAACGATGAGTATCAGCGTAATTATTGAACTAAAAGTCTTAAAAAATATCTTCATGAATAAGTTTATATGGTAGTTGTCGAACAATAATAGTACTAATTACAAGTTTTCACAAATTCTTTTAAAGCCCGTTTAAGTGCTGCTGCATTTTCAATATGGCTCATATGCCCATCGGGTAATTCGATAAAATTAATGTTGCTGTTCTTAGCCTGTTTGATGAGAGATTGACGATCAAGCACAGGGTCTTTTTTACCAATGATCAGCAATTTTGTAGCGGGATGTTCTTTGAATACTTTTCTTCTGTCCTTGCGTATTTTCATCCCTTCTAAAGCGGCAATGATCCCTTGTGGCGA
>CBDUPN010000064.1:0-11164 GCA_965369125.1 uncultured Aureibaculum sp.
CTTCCCATGATGATCAAGACGCGAGACATTGATAGTTTCCAAACTAAAAATTTAACTTCGGTTACTTCGGCATTCTGAAGGGAGAAAATTACAATGATGGTGGCAAAAATGAGAGCCAGGATAGTTTTAAATTTCATAATTTTATGCGAATAATCAACTAAGTTGAGTCTTTAAAATATGACACAAAAAAAGTATGTAGGTCACTTTTAAAAAGTTTAAAAAAAATAAAAAATCAATCTATGTGACTTTGGCATTCTTTTAGTGTCTGAATAAAAAACAAGAAATATCTATGAATACAAAAAATGTATTATTTTTTTTAATAAGTATTTATCTGTTAACAGCCTCTTCAGTTATTGCGCAGACCGCGGTCAGTAATGAGAAAATAGCAGCTCAGATTATCGCCTATAAAAATGATATCAGGGGCACCTATAAAAGCATACGCTGGTTTTGTAAAGATGGAACGATTAGGCAACCACAGGATCCTTGTCCGAATGAAATAGGAGGAATTCAACATGCAACCTATAAAGATGAGGTTGTAGCATTAGGGAAAAGTAATCATATTTTTCTTGGGCAAATATTGGCATATACCGATAAATCAGATTTTTGGGATGTGCAACATAACCATTCCCGATTAAAACAGTATCAATTAGGAAAATACTTAAGCGGTATAGACAATGGTTGGGTGAATCAAAAAGGACAATATTACCGTGGCGCCATTCAAATTGAAGATGAAGAGGAGTGGGGCGTCAAATTCTATCAATGGTTATTGGCAAAAGATGATGTGATCCTTAAAGATTATTTTCTCATAATGCAATCATTGAAGGATGTACCACATAAAGGTGATGATGACCTGTCACAATTAATGCGGGTACAATCTAAAGTGATTTCAGACCAGTATACAAAATTCATGGATCTCCGTGTAAAGATTCATAGTAACCCAGAAGTGGTAGATATAGATAAAGTTAAACAATTCAAGAAAGATAATAGTGCCAAACTTACGCCTGCCTTGTTGAAAAAAATGGATGAACTGGTTGTTACCATGCAAAATTTTCATAAGCCCGTCGATTTAAAGAACGTAGGAATTCAGGTCAATACTTTATCACCTAACAGCAGTTTAACCAAAGCATTAAAAGCTTATATAAATTCTAATACCGGCAATGTAAGTCCATCACAACTTACTTCGGCCACAGCTAACATCTTATGGCAAATACGCAAAGAATTACCTGCTGAGAAAAATGCATTAAGAAGATTAAAAATTCTCGATATCTCAAATCAATTGCAAACCCTGGTATTTAAACAATCGGGATTATGGAATCCGACAACCGTTGGCGAGCAATTAGAAAAGATCTATGCATTAAGTATGTCAGCAGCCGGAACCGGAGCCATTGAACTATGGGAATGGGAAAAAGTAGAACCTATTTTAAGACCTCGATCACAAAGCAGCTTGAAATTAGAAGAGCTAACAGAGAAATTAGAGACGGCAAGAAGTATTGTAGAATGGAGTACCGCCATGGTAAAAGCCGTATATCAGGAAGAGGTAAATATCTATACAGGTTTTGAACCACAAGCCTATAGTTTTATTGACGATAGAATTCGGTCTTCTGTAGCACTACAGTTGGGTAAAAGTGTAGGAGAATTAGGCACTTTTATAGCTAAGGAATCTTCATTGACCAATAAAGTGATGAATTTAAGCAATCAAAGTACTTTTAGAGGCTTAAATCCGGGATATGCTTTTGGCGAATTGGTCGTTGTTAGCGGATCTCCCGAACTCATAAAAATTTCTGGTGATAAGATCTATATTTTTGAACGTGCTCCTGCCGATTTAAAACCTGTGGCAGGTATAGCGACTGTAGCAGAAGGTAACTTGGTATCTCATGTGCAGTTATTGGCTAGAAATCTGGGTATTCCAAATGCAGCCTTATCGGATGAGAATTTAAAAGATCTAAAATCTTTTAGTGGAAAAAAGGTCTTTTATGCAGTATCCAATAAAGGCAATGTGATCTTAAAATTAGAAGCGGACATGACAGCAGCAGAAAAAACCTTATTTGCTACCAAAGTTCGCAAAGAAGAAAAAATTGCAGTACCGGTAAAAGAAATTAGACTCGATCAGAAAAATATTTTGAATCTTAGAAATGTAAATGCAGATGATTCTGGTAAACTCTGTGGCCCTAAAGCGGCTAATTTAGGGCAACTTAAAGAGATGTTTCCCGACAAGGTCGTTGAAGGATTTGTAATTCCTTTTGGAATCTTTAGAGATCATATGGATCAAACAATGCCGGGTCAAAACAAATCCTATTGGCAATTTCTTAATGATATGTTTGCGGAGGCTGATAAAAAGCGAAGACAAGGTATCACCGAAAATGAAGTTGAAAACTTTCAATTACGCCAGTTAGAAGTTTTAAGAACTGCTATTAAAAAAATGCCTTTAAAACAATCGTTTATAACGGAAATCAATAAAGAATTCCAGGCTATTTTAGGTAAGCCCATAGGTACATTACCTGTCTTTTTAAGAAGCGATACCAATATGGAAGACCTTAAAGATTTTACAGGTGCCGGATTGAATTTAACCATTTTTAATGTGTTGGAGAAAGAAAAGATCATGCAGGGCATTAAAGATGTTTGGGCTTCGCCTTATACAGAAAGGAGCTTTAAATGGCGTCAAAAATATTTATTGAATCCCGAAAATGTATTCCCTTCAATCCTGGTAATTCCTACGGTTGATGTAGATTACTCAGGTGTAGTAATCACTAAAGGAATCACTACGGATAATGAAAATGACCTCACGGTTGCATTTAGCAGAGGTGCAGGTGGTGCTGTAGACGGTCAGGCGGCGGAATCTTATGTTATCAAAGAAAATGGAGGTTATCAATTAATATCACCTGCAAGAGAACCTTATTTTAACACCTTGCCAAGTAAAGGTGGTACGGGTAAAAAGGTAGCTACTTTTGAAAGGTCTATACTTAATGAAAAAAACATTAATGAGATAAAGGATTTTTCTTCTGTCATACGAAAAACCTTGGCAAAAAAAACCAAATCGACCTATAAAGGAGCTTACGATGTGGAATTGGGCTTTAAAAATGACCAACTTTGGTTGTTCCAGATACGTCCATTTGTAGAAAATAAAAAAGCAATGGGTTCTGAATACCTAGAGTCAATAACACCAAAGATTGACAAGAAAAAAGAAATATTACTTTCAACTAAATTATCGAAATAATGATCAAAACATTCATATTATCAACACTCGTTTTAAGTTTTATGGCCTTTACCCTGCCATATGATTATCCTATTGATGGTTATGCAACAACAGGGATCAAAAGGTTGAAAAGATTACAATTGGTAATTTCGGGAGATTTGCCGGATGCCGGATTACCTCCCGGAGCTTATAAATCTATAAAGGATATTAAATTAAACCTGCTTTCAAGAAAAAAGGATAATACCGAAAGTTTATTAACTGAAGATCCAATTCTACAGAAAAAAATAAACACCCTATTTCCGAGATTAGACAAAAGCTATTCGGTTACTATATTGGATATTACCGATCCAAATAATTTGCGTTATGCCCAACAAAATGAAACGAGGGGATACCAGCCCGGTAGTGTCGGGAAGCTTGCTGTAGCACATGGATTGTTTTATCAATTGGCAAAGATATATCCCGATTCTTTTGAAAAAAGAGTGGCGCTGCTAAAAAACAAGTCCGTAAGGGCCGGTAATTGGGCTTTGACGGATGAACACACGGTGCCTATTTTTAATATTGAAACCAATAAATTGGTGAAACGCCAAGTAGTGGCTAGTGATGTCTTTACACTTTATGAATGGGCAGATCACATGCTATCTGTAAGCAATAATGGTGCTGCAAGTGTGTTATGGAGAGAAGTTTTATTAATGGCCGCTTTTGGTGATAAATATCCTGATCTTACCGAAGCCCAGGCAGATACTTATTTTAAGACAACCCCTAAAAATCAAATTACCGACCTTGGAAACGATGTGGTAAATCTTCCATTGCGCGAAATTGGGATCACCACTGATGAATGGCGATTAGGAACATTTTTTACGAGAGGTTCCAATCAATATGTAGGGGCAAAGGGAGGTAGCATTGGTTCACCACTCGGAATGATGAAATGGATGCTTCAGCTGGAACAAGGAAAGGTTGTTGACGAAAAGTCCAGTTTAGAGATCAAACGATTAATGTATATGACCGATCGTAGAATACGTTATGCCCAAGCACCACAATTAAGGGAGGCTGCGGTATATTTCAAGTCGGGTAGCTTATATAAATGCGACCGCTCTAAAGAAGAACCATGTGGCAAGTATAAGGGCAACGTTTCTAATTTTATGAACTCTGTCGCTATTATAGAACATCCCGATGGTACCAACTATATGGTCTGTTTAATGACGAATGTATTAAGAAAGAATTCTGCCAGCGATCATATGTATTTGGCAGGTAGTATTGATAAAGCTATTAAAAGCAAGTGATTGTTTGGATCGTATTTATTGCCGTAATTCTCATTTTTCTGGCATTAGACCTGGGTGTTTTTAATAGAACTCCACATGTAATTTCTGCCAAAGAAGCATCAGTTTGGACAGCAATTTGGGTAAGTATTGGGTTGAGTTTTTCATTCCTTATTTATCTCTTTTTTAAAAATGGTTGGGTTGATAACCCTACTGCCTTAACACCATCTGGTGCCATGTTAAAGTATGTCACCGGATACCTTATTGAATTATCGCTAAGTGTTGACAATATTTTCGTAATAGCGGTCATATTTTCTTCGTTTAAGATCCCAATGAAATTTCAACACAGGGTATTGTTCTGGGGTATTTTAGGAGCCATCATCTTTCGGGCTATTATGATATTCGTAGGTGTGGCATTGATAAATAAATTTAGTTGGGTTACCTATATATTTGGGGCATTTTTATTATTTACAGCCTTCAAAATGTTGGTTGCGAAAGAGGAAAAGGATATTGATCCTAAAAGCTCATTTATTTACAGGATCATCAGGAAAATGATGCCTATAACGCATCAATTAGACAGTGAGCATTTTTTTGTAAGAAAAAGGCATTTATTAGTGGCAACTCCACTATTTCTTGTACTAATTTTAATCGAATTCACCGATGTGCTTTTTGCATTAGATAGCATACCTGCTATTCTGGCCATTACCACAAATTCATTTATTGTATTTAGTTCAAATATTTTAGCCATATTGGGGTTGCGTTCGATGTACTTCTTTCTGAGCAGTATGACGGCAAAATTTCACTATTTAAAATTTAGTTTAGTTGCCATTTTAAGCTTTGTTGGAGTCAAACTCATATTGGCTAATCATATTCACTTTCAGGAATGGATATCCCTAGGATTTATATTCATAGCTTTAGCTGTCGGGGTATTGGCCTCATTTAAAAGTAGTAATGTTTAATTCAAAAGGTAGATTACGAAGTAATTGCTTTATAGGCCTTCTCACTATAGCTTTTGATCTTTGGATCACCGCTATCAAGCAAGTCTTGTAACAATGGTAAGTTTTTCTTGTCGGCTTCCTGTTCGATCAGGTAAAGTACGGCTAACTTTAATTTTAAGTCTTTCCCTTTTAAGATATTATCAAAACATTCATATTCAGAAAGTCGGTTTTTACTGATCATTTCAATAACTTCTTTAGAAGAAGTATCTAAAACGGTAGCTTCAATAATTGGGATAAGAACACTCTTTAAATTTGGATTGAGAATATTGTCTAAAAATTCTATGGCATGAACTCTTTGTTCCTCTTTACCAGTTAGGATAATATCAAGTACGGGGTCTATATCGCTCGGTAGATATTTCATTCCTAAGAATTTAAATATCCTATGTAATTGCCTGTCCAGCCTGTTTTCCAGAAGACGAATAAGTCCTTGCCTTGCTTCTGTTTCTTCATTTGATTCCAGCTTTTGATCTTTTCTTTTATATTGAAGTACTATTTGTGAATGAAGTACCGATAAGGTGTTTTGGTATAATGCACATTCATCCAATATTTTATTTACAACTAACTTATCTTTAATTTGCAGATGAGGATGAGACCATTTTAGTTTTCTTAAAGATTCGATAGCTTCGATTCTCACAATATGCTCAGTCTTATCGGTTAATTTCATCAAGCCTT
Organism: uncultured Aureibaculum sp.; assembly: GCA_965369125.1. Lineage (GTDB taxonomy): Bacteria > Bacteroidota > Bacteroidia > Flavobacteriales > Flavobacteriaceae > Aureibaculum. Next base: position 6,120 of record CBDUPN010000064.1, read on the forward strand.
TAATGGCGTTTTGGGTGGCGAACGATTCAATTACCAATGGTACATACTGGGCGTCTTCACTTTTAAATTCCCCCTTTTTTACATCGTTTACCAAAATATCAATGATCAATTCACCATAATGAATGAGAGACTCAACCGCAAATTTACGGATGTCCTTTCTTGATAAATGCTCAACGATATCAGGAATAAAATCTTGATCCAGGGTTTTAGAGGCACTTTTAATGGCAGCGATCAGGATCTCAGTATCAGGATCGGATAAATGCCTTTTGATTAAAGCGTAATATTCTTTAACCTTGGCGTTGCCAATAGCTTCTAAAATGGCAATTAATTTGTTTTTTTTATGACTTACATCGTCAAGATCGTTCCATTGTTCGATCGCTTTTTTAAGCTTCTGTTCAAAATTATAGTTTTCTTGTAATTTGTTATGGTTTCTCAATTCGAATGATAGCCCTATTAGCGCAGCATTCGTGATGGTTTGATCGTCACTGCTGAGATATCTGTCAAAAAGTTTTACAGTATCATTCTTATAATTTTTTACCAGATACCTAAAAGCTGCCGTTGTTACTTCTTGGTCAGGTTCATGCACCATTGGTTCAATAATATCGCTTAAATTTTCGGTGCTTAAAAAATATAAATTCTCAATGGCGTTTGCTCTTACTTTTGGTGAGGCATGGCTCAATAGTTCTTTTATTGCAAAAAAGAAACGTTCATCTTTAGCTTCCAACGTTTTTTGAAGCATATAAAGAATCTGTTCTTCTGTACCATTTAAAAGTACTTTATTGACAGTGTCTACAATAGAGGTTATGGGTATGTCTGTCTTTTTTTCTTTCTTTTTATAATTATCGGAGGTAAGGAATAAATCCTTAAAAGAATTGATATATTCTTTTCGAAGTTGAAAAATAAAATATATCCAAACGGATATAAGTGCAATGATAATTAAACTTACATAGGTTGATGAAATCTTTAGACCATTTATAAAAAAAATCAGGATAAATCCGGCAAGGCCTGTTGCAATGCTATCAACAACAACATCAATAAAGGTTTTTGTTCTCTTTTTAATATCAATGGGTATTGGTATAGAGAGCAATTCGGTAGCCGCTTTGTTAACAGATTGTTTTAAACTTCCATCAACCAATTTTATCAGAACTACTACCCATAATTGCGGAAGAATTAATAAAAGTACAGACCCAAAGAGAATTCCCGATGGCAACCATAATAATGACTTACCAACCCCAAGAATACCCACGATCCTTTTGGTAAGAAACAGTTGAATTAATAATGAGGCTATGCTCAAATTCGAAAACCAAAATCCGAAGAACGATGCCAGGTCTTCGGGGTCTTCAATTAGTCTTGACGCGTAATCGCTATATTGGTAGTCTACCAGTTTTGCAATTAAAACACTTATACCAATAACCACGGCTATCAGAGAAAGTAATTTTGATTGTCTAATCAGTTTTAATGGGTGTTTAGCCTCAGAGTCCGTTCTGATGGAAATTTGAAATGAATTCAATTTCACGACCTCTGTTTTCCAGATATATCTTGCAATAGGAATACAAAAGAAAAGCAAAAATGAAGCGACAAATAGCAAGTCTTCTGCGGCTAATATTTTAGTCAGTAAAGATGTAATATATCCGCCAAAAATGCCTCCGGCAATAGCTCCGGCGCCAATAAACCCGAAGACGCGTTTTGCTTCCCTTATATTATAAACCAGGTTGGCCAGTATCCAAAATTGAGAGGCTGTTAAGAGCCCAAAGATGGCTACCCAGACGTAGGGTATATACAAAAGAATACCATTTGCCAGGTTAAATTTAAAGGACAAACCAAATAGGATCAATGAAAGTATCGAACCTATCAATGTTTCTTCTATGATCTTATTAAGGGGCCTTTTTTCTAGGGCCTTATTATAAAAATACGAACCAACCACGGCCGTAATGGCAGTTAAAACATAGCCAAGTGGTAGTGCCTGTGAAGTTAGTTCAGAAAGGAAAAGTGAGTTTATTGTTGGTTTGACTACTAATAAAGAAGTTATGATCAAAAATATATGCAGCAGTAAGAGTAGCGTTTTATTGAGCTCATCTTCCCTGATATCAAATATTTTAAAAACATAACTTTTTAAAAAAGCCACTAAATTCATTACAATTCAAAATTTAATTAACCGTGACAGGCAACAATTCATTGAGACTATTTACCATTTATCACCTTTTCTACCGGTATTACGAGATCTCTAATAATTTGTTCACCGTTTGGATCATCAATAAGTGCAACCAGTATATATCTTCTGGTTGGTGAGCCCCAAACTAAAATAGAATCTGAATGATACGTCCGCCACGAACCTGACTTGCGAAATAATCTCGCTTGTGGTGCAATTATCTCTAAAGTCCGTACAAATTTATGATGCAGGGCCGGATTCTCCATAATATCAAGCATCTGTTTAGAACGTTTTTCATTGACTAGCTTACCTTGCAATAATAAATAATAAAAGCGACATACTTGAGAAACAGTAGCGGCATGACTTAAATTCTTTAAAGGTTCACGGTTTGTTTTTCCGCCTCCGGAAGCATAACGTTTTCCTACCCAGAGTCCGCCACCAAATTCTTCATCATAAAGCCCATAACGATCATCGGTCAAAACATTTTCAATTTTTTCATAACCAAGCCTGTCGATCATTCTTGTAGTGGCCTGGTTATTAGATTTACTGATCATTAATTTCATGTCGTTTTTAACTTCGTAGGTTTCTTTTAATTCCCCTTTTTCAATGGCATCCATGGCGGCCAATAAAACGGCAATTTTTGGCAGACTTGCGGCATACATCATATGGTTGCCATTAACCCGGGCAAATCTCACCTTATCAGGATTACTCAGATCTACAATTCCCACAGCCATTTTTTTCTTAGCGATGAGAGATTTCCAATGTTGGTTATTATTTAATGATTTTTCCAATCGGCTTTGCAGCGTTGGATCTACCAATTCCCTTAAGGGAGTGTTTCCATTCTTTAATTTTACCGGAAATGTTTGTGCGATGATGTTCATTTTAAAAACCGCAAAGCACAATATCAATATGATGATTTTTTTTCTCATTGTATTTTTAATAATTAAATTCTAGTTACAATTATTATGCTACGTATTATTTATTATAAATTAATTTACAAAGTCTCTATCAGAATAGGAATAATGCTACATCTAAAAGTCAATTTTACCTAATCCCGGTTTATCGGAGGGATATAAAATTCCATTTTTAAGTTCAAACAGTTCTTTAAAAGGATCGTTTATTAGATCCAGATGTCCATCAAGATCGGCATATTTTATGTTTGGTCTCGAAAGTGCAAAATGCAATCCGGCCGAGATGCCTAAGGCGCATTCATCAATACAGCCTACCATAGCTTCTAAATTCGCAGATTTAGCCACAGAGTTGATATGCATACCTTCTAATATGCCACCAACTTTCATCAGCTTGATATTTACCATATCTATTCGATCATTCTGGGCTAGTCGAAATACATCTTTTAATGTTTTTATACTTTCATCGGCCATGACCGGGATATGTACATTATCGGTAACCTGCCCCAATTTTTCTTCCCTTTCGATTTTCGTAGGCTGTTCGAAGATCTCTATACCTACTTTACGTGTTTGGTTTACAAAGGCAATAGATTCCGAAACTGAATACCCCTGGTTTCCATCGAAACGTAATTCTATGGCTGGATATTTTTCACGCAAGCGAATCATCTTTTCAATATCCTCATCTATACTAATTCCCCCTTTGATCTTAAGAATTGTAAATCCTTGTTTATAATATTGCTCAGCTTTTTTAAGCGTATCTTCAATAGGTAAAATACCAATAGTAATACTCGTAGGGATACTTTTTCGATATCCGCCTAAAAATTGATATAAAGGCACACCGGCTTTCCGGGCTATCAGATCATGAAGTGCCAAATCGACCATTGCCAAGGCAGAAGATTTTCCTGCTAATAAAGAATTTAGATCCTCTAAAATTTTTGCATATTCAAAAGGGTTTTTGCCTTTTAGATAGGGTAAAATAATTTGACGTAAAGCTTCTTCCACCTGTGAGGCGGTTTCTAATGTAACAACCAAATCAGGTGCCGCACAACCATAACCGGCTATACCTTGATCGGTTTCAATTTTAAGAATAAAATTGGTAGTTTTATCTACAGTTTCGTATGCTATAGTATACGGAGAAGCTAAAGCAAGATCCAGCCTTTCAAATGATACCCCAGAAATTCTCATTAATATCTTTTTTGGAATAATTCATCAACAGGTGTATTCTTTATAGACTCTACAAAATGTACCATATGATGGATCATTAATTCCCACATTTTTTTGCCCTTTTCCGCTGTTGCTTTGGTAGCATCTCCCATTACCCCACTTTCTGAGATCTTGTGGGTATGGACATACCAATTCACACTGCGTTCATTGTCATAATCGAGAAACTTACTTCCGAATTCCATGGTTTCATTCACCGCTTTATCCATTTGTACAATATCAGGCCGAAGGGCAAGTGTTGTGCTTGTCTCAATTTCTCCTGCATGTATATCGTTGGGAGTGTCAATAAGATTATAAAGATCTACATCACTCGTTTCACCAGTATCTACACAAACAAATATCTTGGCATCACGATTGATCATTTGTGCGGCATAGCTCAAGGTTGGTGCATTATCACCATGGCCATTTAAAATAATAATTTTTTTGATCCCATTTTTCGCCAGACTCATACCGATGTCATAAACAAATTTTGATAGTGCATCATTGGTTACACTTAAGGTGCCTTTAAAATCGTCATGATGGTATGATACGCCGAATGGTATTGGCGGTAGTACAATAGGTTTTGGATCTTCACAAGCTTCTGCGACTTTATAGGCCATATATTTAGCGTCGAAATAATCTACATCTACCGGGAGGTGAGGTCCGTGTTGTTCAATGGCTCCACAGGGGAGGATTGCAGTATCAACTTTTTTGAGATAGGCTTCTACTTCTGGCCATGTCATATGCTCCCATAGAAAACTGGCTTTTTTATAATGTCTTTTCATGTT
>CBDUPN010000065.1:0-11132 GCA_965369125.1 uncultured Aureibaculum sp.
TTTTCATAAGGACAATCTTCGCATTTTTCATAAAAATTCGTACTAACACACGGCACCATGGCGATAGGCCCTTCCAATATTCTCATGATTAAAGACATTTTAATATCCTTGGGTTCCTTTAAAAGATAATAACCTCCTCCTTTACCTTTTTTAGATCCTAAAACCCCATTTCTTTTAAGTGTAAGTAAAATGCTTTCTAAAAACTTTTGAGAAATATTCTCTTCTTCTGAAATGGTCGCTATTTGTACCGGAGTATTATTATTCTCCCTGGCTAAATGAACCAATGCCTTAATTCCATATTTCGTTTTCTTCGAAAGCATAATCTTACGAAATTAGTAAAATCTTAGTTACTTCCTAATGCTTGTTTTAAATCATTAATAATATCTTCTACATTTTCTAAGCCCACTGAAATTCTTACCAGGCCATCTGTAATATTCACTTCTAACCTGTCATTTTCAGATAATTTACTATGCGTTGTCGATGCGGGATGTGTTACAATAGTCCTGGTATCTCCCAAATTCGCAGATAATGAACATAATTTAATGGCATTTAAGAACTTCTTACCCGCTTTCACTCCTCCTTTTATTTCGAAAGCAACGATATTACCTCCTAATTTCATTTGCCTTTTGGCCACTTCAAACTGAGGATGCGATCTTAAAAATGGATATTTTACCCAATTCACCTTTTTATGCTCCTCTAAGAATTCCGCTACTTTATAAGCATTCTCGCAATGCTTTTCCACCCTAACTACTAAGGTTTCGAGGCTCTTAGATAATATCCAAGCATTGAATGGCGATAGTGCAGGGCCGGTATTTCTAGAAAATAAATAGATCTCTCTAATTAATTCTTTGTTTCCAACCACAACACCACCAAGTACCCTACCTTGGCCATCGATTAATTTTGTCGCTGAGTGAATCACAAGATCGGCACCAAATCGGATGGGATTTTGTAAATAAGGTGTCGCAAAACAATTATCTATAACTAATATTAATTTGTGCTTTTTAGCGATCTTTCCTAACAATGCCAGATCTAAAATATCAACTCCCGGATTTGTCGGAGATTCCGCATATAGAATCTTAGTATTTGGTTGTATTAAACTTTCAATTTTTTCAATTTCATTTACCTTAAAATAACTTGTTGAAATGTTCCATTTAGGCAAAAATTTGGTAAATAAAGTATGCGTAGATCCAAAAACCGATCTTGCAGAAACAATATGATCGCCACTATTCAACAAGGCCGCAAAAGTTGAGAACACAGCCGACATACCGGTAGCAAATGCATAACCATCCTCTGCGCCTTCCATGTTACATATCTTCGATACAAACTCTGAAGTATTTGGATTTGTAAAGCGGCTATATATATTCCTTTCCTTTTCTTCAGCAAAAGAAGCTCTCATGTCTTCGGCATCTTCAAATATAAAACTGGAAGTAAGATATAAAGGGTTCGAGTGCTCTAAAAATTGAGTTCTATCAACTTGAGTTCTAATCGCTTTTGTTTCAAAAGATTGTTTCTTTTTGTCCATTATAATTTTGCTATTTAAGCCACCTTTATTGTATGATTCTTAAAAATAGGTTTTAATAATTGTTCCAACTGCTGGAATTCGATCAAAAAAGCATCATGACCATGAACAGATTGAATCTCATAATAACTGGCCTTCACATTCAATTTAGTTAATTTGTCAAATGTGTCATTATTTTCATTGGTAGTAAAAAATAGATCTGAATTGATCCCTACAATATGAATATGGGAACTTATTGGCTTAACGACTTCGTCAAAATTATCTTCACCGTTCGTAATATCAATGGTTTTTAATATTTGATTGATTAATTTATAAGCCGATAATTGAAAGCGCTTTTTTAATTTCACTCCATGATGCAGCAGCCAACTTTCAATATTAAAAATCTCAAGATCTTCATTAATAGAGCGATCAAATTTTAATTTAAAAGATTCCGGTGTCCTGTAACAGAGCATTGCCTGAATTCGGGCATCCTCGACCGGATTCGATGAATTATTCAATATCCTATCCTGTAATAAACAATTGGCAATAAGCCAATCGGTAGATTTCCAGTCAGAAGCAATAGGGATGAGATGCTTTATGAGTTTTGGTTTCAAAGCTGCCAACTCCCATGCCAAACCGCCGCCGACAGAACCCCCGATAACAGCAAAAAGAGCGTTAATGTTTAACCGTTCCAGGCCTAGTGCGAATATCTTGGCAATATCTCTGGCTATAAAATCTTTATAGTTATTGAATTGATCAGCATCATCTGCATAAAAACCATTTCCCGGAATATTAAAAGCCAATACAGCGTAATGATTTGTATCAATGCACTTATTTTCTCCAATTAAATTTTGCCACCAGCCGTCAGTACCACAAACATTAGAATTGCCCGTTAAAGCATGATTTACCAATACTACCGGCGCATCGAATAGTGACTGACCAAAAGTTTGGTAAGACAATGTTATGGTCATTGCCTTACCACTCTCGGTAACAAAGTTTTTTATTTCAATAGTTTTTAAGTTAACCATAAAGTTATCATTAGAACTGTATTAGTGCTGTAAAACGGATTTTGGGATGGCTTTAAAGGCTTCCTTAAGATCGGCTTTTAAGTCTTCTATATCTTCCAAACCTACCGATAGTCTTATGAGGTCATTCGTGACGCCTGTCGACTTTTGCTGTTCTTCGCTTAATTGCTGATGTGTTGTACTTGAAGGATGGATGATCAATGATTTCGAATCGCCAATATTGGCCAGGAGGGAAAAAACTTTAGTTGTATCTGCAATCCTTTTTGCCGATTCAAAACCTCCTTTGGCGCCAAAGGTAACAATACCGCTCTGACCTTTTGGCAAATATTGTTTTGCCAATGTATGGTAGAGGCTTTCTTCTAATCCGGGATAATTAACCCAAACTATTTCCTCTTGTTGTTGTAGCCACTTTGCCAATTCGAGGGCATTCTCACTATGCTTTTTAATTCTGAGATCCAGCGTTTCCAGCCCTTGAATGATCTGAAAAGCATTAAACGGACTCAAAGCAGCCCCGTAATCTCTTAATCCTTCAATTCTAACTTTTGCAATAAAGGCAGCTTCGGCCAACGCATCATGATAAACCAAACCATGATAACCTGCAGAAGGTTCAGTAAACTCAGGAAATTTGCCGTTGCTCCAGTCGAAATTACCTCCATCAATAATGGCTCCACCTAATGCAGTACCATTTCCATTTATATATTTTGTTAATGAATGGATGACAATATTAGCACCGTATTTGATAGGATTCAACAATGCAGGTGTAGCTACCGTATTATCTACAATAAGAGGAACCTTATGTGCTTTTGCGTGTTTTGAAATTGCTTCAATATCCAATACATCCAATTTGGGATTTCCCAACGATTCTATAAAAAATGTCCTGGTATTTTCTTGAACGGCCTCTTTAAAATTATTCGGATCTGACGGGTCTACAAATGTTGTAGTGATGCCAAATCTTGGTAAAGTAACATTTAACAAATTATAAGTGCCACCGTACAAACTATTCGATGCTACTATATGATCACCAGATTTTAACAAAGTTAGCAGTGTAGTATTAATGGCTGACGTTCCCGAAGCGGTCACAACCGCTGCTATCCCGCCTTCTAAAGCCGCCAAGCGCTGTTCCAGAATATCATTGGTCGGATTGTTTATTCTTGTATAAATAAATCCTGTTTCTGATAAATTAAACAAGTTAGCTGCATGATCTGCATCATTAAAAACATAACTAGTCGATTGATAAATCGGCACAGCTCTTGTGCCCTTGTTTGACGTAACGTCGTGACCTGCGTGCAACGCATTGGTTGCGAATTTTTGTGTACTCATTTTTCTTTACTTTTTGAGTTAATAAATAATTTAATTCAAAAGTCAAATCCGCCTTACAGCGTACTTAATAGAAAAACGTTAAAAAGAAAACATAGAAATTATGGAAAAATTTCTTCTGTGTTATCTATCCATCGGTTCATTTAAAATACCTTTGGTAGAATGTAGCACCTTCTTTACGGATAAAGGGTTGCTAAGGCTTCAACGGGTCTAATCCCTCAGCCTTTCTTGATAACTTTTCAATAAGCAATATTGAACTTAGCTGCAAATATTCTAAAACTTATTGCAAAAGACCAAATTTTTTTCAATGTTTTTTAATTTTTATTCACTTTTATGCATTTTAGAGAGTAAATGCTCGCTTGATTTCTTATATCTATTTTTAGACAGTTTGTTTTTTTAGAATAATATAATGTGTACTTTTGCCTCCTGATTTTTGAGGAAAAATTTGAACTGATTGCAACCTCAGAACTGAATTTTATTCAGTGAAATAAAAAATGCTAAAGCGGTACCATTACTTCTTTAGTTAGCCTTGCAATCCGTTTTTCGTTTTATTAAAATTAACATTATGGCGTATTTATTTACTTCAGAAAGTGTTTCTGAAGGACACCCTGATAAGGTAGCAGATCAAATTAGTGATGCACTATTAGATAATTTTTTGGCTTTTGACCCCGAATCGAAAGTAGCTTGTGAAACGTTGGTTACCACAGGGCAAGTTGTACTCGCTGGTGAAGTTAAAAGCAAGACCTACATAGACGTTCAGCAAATAGCAAGAACGGTAATTAATGATATTGGCTATACGAAGGGTGAATATCAATTCTCTGGAGATTCATGTGGTGTTATCTCTTTAATCCACGAACAATCTCAAGACATTAATCAAGGTGTTGATCGAGAAAATAAAGAAGAGCAAGGAGCCGGTGACCAGGGAATGATGTTTGGATATGCAACTAACGAAACCAACAACTTTATGCCCCTGGCATTAGATATATCTCACAAAATTCTTCAAGTGTTGGCCGAGCTAAGAAGAGAAAATAAAGAAATTACTTATTTACGCCCTGATTCAAAAAGTCAGGTCACTATTGAATATAGTGATGATAACGTACCCCAGCGAATAGATGCTATTGTTGTTTCTACCCAGCACGATGACTTCGATAAGGATGATAAAAAAATGCTCGACAAAATAAAAAAGGATGTTATTAATATTTTAATACCTAGAGTAAAGAAACAACTGCCCGATTATGTACAAGCATTATTCAATAATGAAATTAAGTTTCACGTTAATCCCACCGGAAAATTTGTTATTGGAGGACCTCATGGTGATACCGGATTAACCGGAAGAAAAATTATTGTGGATACCTATGGTGGAAAAGGAGCTCACGGTGGTGGTGCATTTTCTGGGAAAGATCCTAGCAAAGTGGATAGAAGTGCCGCATATGCTGCAAGACATATTGCCAAAAATTTAGTGGCGGCAGGTGTTGCCAATGAAGTGGAAGTACAAGTTAGCTATGCCATTGGTGTTGCAGAGCCAACTTCGATATATATCAATACTTACCAAAGCTCTTCTTTAAATTTCACTGATGGGGAAATCGCTAAAAAAGTAGTAGAAATATTCGATATGAAACCGGCCGCTATAGAAAAACGTTTAAAGCTTCGTAACCCTATTTATTTAGAAACTGCTGCCTATGGCCATATGGGTAAGGAGCCGAAAATAGTTACTAAAGTATTTGAAAGTCCGTATTCAGGAAAAGTTGTAAAAGAAGTAGAACTTTTTACCTGGGAAAAGTTAGATTATGTCGATAAAGTAAAAGCTGCTTTTGGTATTTAATACAAATATGATAAATGCTTACCGTACTTAATTCTCTTCACGAATTTGAAGAACTTAAACAAATCGAGAAAGGATTTGTTCTATATATAAGTGATGGTACTTGTAATGTAGGAGTTAATATATTACCTAAGCTTGAAAAAATGCTGTCTGAAAATTTTCCACAGTTAAAAATATTTCAAGTTTATACGAGTTTAACACCTGAAATAGCAGCACAGCTTTCAATTTTCGTTATACCCACAGTGTTGGTTTATTTCGACGGTAAGATGTACATCCAAAAAAGCAGGTCTTTTAGCTTAGAAGAATTACAACATGAAATAGATCGCTACTATCAACTGCTATATTAATCCTGCCATTCGGCTATAAACAAATTTGTATCGCGTCCGCCTCCGTTATTTCTGTTTGAGGAAAAGATCAGCTTTTTACCATCATTAGAAAAAACAGGGAAGGCATCAAAAGTTTCACTATGTGTAATCCGTTCTAAATTTTTACCATCAATGTCGATCATGTAAAGATTAAAAGGGAAACCACGTTCTGCCTCAAAATTAGAAGAAAATAAAATCTTCTTTCCCGAAGGATGAAAAAACGGACTCCAATTAGCATTACCAAGATTTGTTAATTTCTTTAATTCACTTCCATCGGCATTACAAATATAAAGTTCCATTTCTGTTGGTTGAACAAGACCTTCGGCTAATAGATCTTTATAAGCTTTTACTTCTTCATCTGTCTTTGGTCGCGATGACCTAAAAATTATTTTAGTACCGTCGGGTGAAAAGAATGCGCCGCCATCATAACCTAACTCAAAAGTTATTTGCTTAACATCACTTCCATCCAAATTCATAGTATAAAGATCAATATCACCATTTCTAGTTGAAGTGAATACAATTTTATCACCCATTGGAGAAACGGTAGCTTCTGCGTCATAACCTTTTTCCGTTGTGAGCTGATTCACAATATTTCCTTCGAGATCTGCCACAAAAATATCATAGGTATCATAAATTGGCCAAACATATTTTCCATTTTGACGCAAGGGCGCTTCCGGGCATTCTTCACCGCCTAAATGTGTTGAACCATAAACAAAATGTTTGTTGTCAGGCAAGAAGTAAGCACAGGTTGTTCTGCCCTTTCCTGTACTTATCATGGGTGGAGGAATACTATCAAAAGTCTCATCAGCATTCATTAAAAACATTTGATCGCATTCAACATTCCATTTTTTATTATTTGATTGAAATATGATCTGTTTGTCGTCGAAACTCCAATAAGCTTCAGCATTATCGCCACCAAAGGTAACTTGCCTCAATGATTTAAAATGTACTTCGTCTGGATATATTAAAGGGTTTACTTCTGTTTTAACAATTTCATTTTCCGGCTCATTGACAGCTTTTTCTTTCTTACAAGAAACGAGCACGGTTATAAATAACAATATATATATATACTTCATAAGTTTAATAATTAGTAATTTTGCCAAAATTAATATTAATAAAATGAAAAAATTATTATTTATCGTATTTTTTGCTTCTATAGTAGCATGCAAAAAGGAATATACCCCAGAAAACAAGATCAAAGACGATGTATCATTTTTAGCAGATGATAAACTTGAAGGAAGACAAACCGGTACCCCGGGTGAAAAAGCGGCTGCTACATATATAGCAGATCGATTTAAAGAGATAGGATTAGAACCAAAGGGAACAAATGGATATTTTCAGGAATTTTCCTTCAAGCCTAAAACCGGCCCGCACCAAGAGGTAAAATATACTATGGTGAATGCCGATAGTTCGATTACAGGTACAAATGTTATTGGATATATAGATAACAAAGCTGCTAGAACGATTGTAATTGGTGCCCATTACGATCATCTTGGATACGGAGGTGAAGGCTCTCTTTATCGGGGTGAAGAGAAGGCTATACACAATGGTGCAGATGATAATGCCAGTGGTGTGGCAGTCATGTTAAATTTGGCTGGCAAATTAAAAAACTCAAATAAAGGGAATAACTACTTATTCATGTCTTTTTCGGGAGAGGAAATTGGATTATTAGGATCTAATTATTTTGTCAAAAATTCGACCATAAATGTAGATTCAATTAACTATATGTTGAATATGGATATGGTTGGTAGATTAAAAAAAGATAGCACTTTAGCCGTTTATGGTGTAGGCACAACCCCTATTTTTAAGCAGGTTATCAATGCAAGTAATAATAAATTCAAAATTATTGAGAACGAATCAGGTGTCGGGCCTTCAGACCATACTTCTTTTTATTTAAGTGATGTTCCTGTGCTTCATTTCTTTACCGGGCAACATGAAGATTATCATAAACCCAGTGATGATTCTGATAAGCTGAATTATGAGGGAATGGAGGCCATATCTAACTATATATTCGATATCATAAAAGATTTGGATGATAATGGAGAATTGGCATTTAGAAAAACAAAAAATGAAAGTGAAGAAACACCTCGATTTAAAGTAACCTTAGGTGTTGTTCCCGACTATATGTTTGACGGTGAAGGAATGCGTATTGATGGTGTAAGCGAGGATAAACCAGCACAAAAAGCAGGTTTATTAAAAGGCGATATCGTAGTTCAATTAGGTGATCATGAGATCAAAGATATGATGGCTTATATGAAAGCTTTGTCAAAATTTGAAAAAGGTAATACCACCATCGTAAAAGTTGATAGAAACGGGAAAATTGTTGAAGCAGAAATAACTTTTTAACTTGATAAAAATTGGAAATATAGAGTTGCCAGATTTTCCATTGCTTTTAGCACCAATGGAAGATGTGAGCGATCCCCCTTTCAGAGCATTATGCAAAGAACAGGGGGCTGATGTTGTCTATACAGAATTTATATCAAGCGAAGGATTGATACGAGATGCCGCTAAGAGCACCATGAAACTGGATATCTACGAAAAAGAACGGCCTGTTGGGATTCAAATTTTTGGAGCTAATTTAGAAAGCATGTTGCAATCTGTGGAGATTGTAGAAAAATCTAATCCTGATATTATCGATATTAATTTTGGGTGCCCAGTTAAAAAAGTAGTATGCCGGGGAGCGGGTGCAGGAATATTAAAAGATATTCCGCTTATGGTTAAATTAACCGAAGAAATGGTAAAACATACCAACTTGCCCATTACTGTAAAAACACGACTTGGTTGGGATCATGATTCTATTAAGATCGTTGAAGTCGCCGAAAGGCTTCAGGATGTTGGCTGTATGGCAATTTCAATTCATGGAAGGACCCGGGCTCAAATGTATAAAGGTGAGGCAAATTGGAAACCTATTGCTGAAGTAAAGAACAACCCTAGAATGCATATTCCTATTTTTGGTAATGGCGATGTAAATACGCCCGAAAAAGCCATGGAAATGCGAGATGAATTTGGCTTGGATGGCGCTATGATCGGTCGTGCGAGTATAGGAAACCCCTGGTTTTTTAAACAGGTAAAACATTATTTCGAAACCGGCAATCATTTACCTCCGGTCAGGCTAGAAGAACGTGTAGAAGCTGCAAGAAGACATTTGCAAATGGCCATTGAATGGAAAGGTGAAAAATTAGGTGTTTTTGAAACAAGAAGGCATTATACCAATTATTTTAAAGGGATTCCCCATTTTAAAGAATACCGGATGAAGATGGTCACAACGGATGATTCTCAAGGTGTATTTGACGTTTTTGATGAAGTTCTAGAAAAGTTTCCCGATTATCAATTTTCATCATAATGCCATTTTTTATTAAAAAATCTTTCATATTAATTTTACTAATTATCTTGGTAAATTGCTCCAATTATGGGCAATTGGATTTAGTTACAAGACTACCTAATGTACTAAGTGAAGTTTCCGGAGTACAAACATTTCAGAATTCTGATATGATCTGGATGATCAATGACGGAGGAAATCCCCATCGATTGTATGGCGTTACCAGAAAAGGTAAAATAAGGAAAGAAATTATAATAAATGCAAAAAATGAAGACTGGGAGGACCTTACATCAGATGATGAAGGCAATCTTTATATAGGCGATTTCGGCAATAACAATAGTAAACGCAAAGATTTGGTCATTTTAAAAATTAAGCACGCCGATTTGCAAAAAGATGAAGACATTGATGTTCAAAGGATACGATTCTATTTCCCGGAACAAAAGAAATTTCCTCCAAAAAAGAAACAGCGGTATTTTGATACTGAATCTTTTATTTTCTTAAATGGATACTTATATTTATTTACAAGGAGTAGGGTAAGCGATAATTACGGTAAGACATCATTATACAAAATTCCTGCGAAAGAAGGCAACCATGCTGCGGAGTATATCTCTAGTTTTACTTTTTGCAACTTATTGACTTGTTCAATAACTTCTGCGGCTATTAGTAATGACCAAAAACGTATTGTATTACTAAGCAGCGATACCGTTTTACTCTTTACAGATTTTAAAGGTGATGATTTTTTTAGCGGTAAAGTAACCCATTTGCCTTTAGGCCATCTGTCGCAAAAAGAGGGCGTTTGTTTTAAAAATGACAATACGCTTTATATAACCGATGAAAAAGCCTTCGGAACTGGAGGAAAATTATATGAATTTAAACTTTAGTTTTATTAATAGGCCTCATTAAACCTTCTTGAGCTACAGAAGCTATCAATTTACCATCACTGGAGAATATATGTCCTCGGGCAAAACCTCTTGCGTTTGAAGCACTCGGAGACTCGATTGAAAACAACATCCAATCATCAAAATCAAAATCTCTGAAATACCACATAGAATGATCTAAACTCGCCATTTGAGTATTTGTATAATTTGCAATGCTTCCATGCGGGTTTAATGCCGATGAAAGAATATTATAATCAGATATATAAGTTAGAATTTGTTGGCTCGTGCTAAGATCTAATGCAGAGATATCTCCTTTTAATTTAAACCAAACATCTATGAAAGGTGGTAAATCCTTTTTTTCTAAGGGATTTAAAACTATAGTAGGTTTAAATTCAATTGGACGATCAATTTCCATAAATTCTTTTGTATGCTTGGGTAAAAATTTACCATATTCGGTATACCAATCATCCCAACTCAACAAATCTTCAGGTTGCTTTATATTAGATTTCATTTGAACATGGTGTTCATAACCATCTTCAATTTTATGGAAAGAAGCCGCCAAAATAAAAATAACCGTTTTCCCTTGACTTGCCGTGACTCTTCGCGTAGAAAAACTACCTCCGTCTCTTATAATACTCACATCATAAGTAATTGGCAATTTTAAATTTCCTGCTTCTAAAAAATAAGCATGCATTGAATGTAAGACACGTTGATTAAGTATTGTTCGGTAAGCAGCATTCAAAGCCTGGGCCAAAACTTGGCCTCCAAAAACATTCGGACTACCAACAGTTTTACTTGTACCGTTGAATTTGTTTTTACTTACTTCTTCTAAAATTAGGATGTTTAATAGATCTTGGATGGACCTCATTTATCACAGGTTATTTAATTTGATTGCGAAGATAATGACAAAT
>CBDUPN010000066.1:0-11111 GCA_965369125.1 uncultured Aureibaculum sp.
GTCCTCCAGAAACCGCAATTTCGATATCTTCATATTTGATCATAAAGGGTTTTAATTGCACTTTACCATCCTTAAAGCTTAAAGACGTTTTTAGGTCGTTAAGATTAAGTTTTTTGGCATCTAAAAAGTTGAGGTTACTTTGTAGTTTTTCCATTAAAGGGGCATTTTCGGTCGAAATAACAGCCGACAATAACTGTGCTGCCATATTTCCGGTTAAGGTCGAGAGTTTAGGCGTAAAATTGCTATTCAAGTTTCCCGAAAGGCTAATATCAGTATTTATCTTACCCTTAATAGCATTGGCAATAGGCGCAAGCGATTTAAAGAGATCAAGTGACGAGAAAGATTGTCCGATATCAAAATTCTTAACATCAAGTACCATATTGAACTCGGGTGTTTCTTTTTGGGTAGAGACAAGTCCGTTAAATCCTAAAGAACCTCCAAAAACATCAGAACGCATATTTCTTAATTCGGCTTTTTGGTCTTTGATCACCAAGGTGCCAACGACATTTTTCAAAGAAATATTGTCATAAATAACGGTTGCTGCTTTGGCATCAATAGTACAATCTAAAAAAGAGGGGATCTTTAATTGTTCCTTGGGTTTTTTAACCTGAGCTGTATCGATTTTCGCGGTCATAAAATCGTTCACTGAAAACGTATTTGAATTCAGTACAAACTTACCTTCCATATTCTCATTATTAAACATAAATCCAAGCAGGTTATTGATCGTACCTGTAAGGTTTAGATCCGTAGCCCCTAATTGTCCGTTAAACTCTTTAAGATTAACTGTTTTTGGAGTAAAGGCTACTGATGTTTTCGCCACTTTAAGTGTATTGCTAAACTCTTTAGAATTGTATTCGAAATTGCTCACTTCGAAAGTACCGGTTGTTTGGGTCTTTTCGTATTGTTTCTTTTCGATAGCACTCAGGTCAAAGCTAGTGCTGGCATTGGCCTTCATAATACCTTTTAGGCCTTTTACCGCATCGGCAGGATATACTTTTTCGAGTTTTGCCAAATTTATAATACCATTGATGTTGGCTGCAACTTTCATGTTTTCACTAATGTTAGTCAATTTAGCATTGGCGTTAAACGGATCATCATCGATCCTGAAAGAAAGTTGAGAAATATCTATATAGGTATCTTTACCCAAACCGGTTTTATTGGCAATTTCTGTGTTGATATGAATTTTATCAAGTGATTTAGGTAAGTCAGGATATTTAAAAGAAGCATCTTCAGATCTGATGGTAATATTAAAGGTTGGGAAATGTTCATCATCATTTATACCTTTAATGATACCGTTTACATCAAAATTTCCCGTTGTAGTAACGCCTTCGATATTTTTAGAGTATATTTCAGGGATAAGGGCTAAAAAATTTTTAAAATCGGAAGATGGGGTCTTGAACGAAAGTTCCATTTCCTGATTATTGTCGTTTACCTTCACAAAACCATTAAATACCAAAGGCAGCTGGTTTACGGTGGCTTTATTCTCTAAAAAGGTGTAAAGGCCTTCCTTTAAATTGATCTTAAGATCGGCATCAAGGGTAACACTGTTTTTATTGAGGTAATTAATACTATCATAAGTAATAGAAACCAGGGCTGCAGATCGCGTTTTTAATACAGAATTTTCGACGGATACATTGCCATTTCCGGTATGGTTAAGGTCAAATACCTTTACCAGTAAGCCCATGGAAGCGTCATTGTAAGAAACCTTGCCATTGGTAATTTCATATTTTTTAAGGTCGAAAGTAAAAGGATCCTGTTTGTTTTTGTTGCCAATGGTATCTTTATCTTTACTGATATCATAATTAGCCTTTCCATTTTTGTCTATTAAGATATTCACATGGGCGCCATCAATAGCGAAACTGGTAATATCTAAGGGTTCTGAGGCATCTTTGAACAAGCTTTTAAAAGGCAGTTTAAGATCGATCTGACCGGCTTTAAAAAGCGTATCGCCTTCAAATGGCGCTTTATTGATAATTGTTAAATTTTCAAGCCTTAATTCTGTACTAGGAAAACTTCTCAATAAGCTGAGGTCTGCCTTTTCAAAATCAAGGGTAGCGTTGATGTTATTATTCGCCGTTTTTTTAACAAGTTGAATAATTTTACCTTCAAAAACAATAGGCAAAATAATGATCATGGCTAGTAAAACCGCCACCACAATTCCAAAAATTTTTAAGCCTTTTTTCATAAGTAAAATAAAAATTTAAATAATATGAATTATAACGAAATTTATTTACATAGCTTTTGATAGTTATTAGTTTTATGAAACTATTAACTATTGTATCCACCGTGCAAAATTACATGAAGAGTAGGTATAAATTTGTACTTTTACTAAAATTTTTAATTGATGGATATTTCTTTGATTCCGAAAATAAAACATGTTAAGAGCAATAACTTTTTTTTATTGGCCGGGCCTTGTGCCATCGAAGGAGAGGAAATGGCGATGCGCATAGCAGAACGGGTGGTAAAGATTACCGATTCATTAGCGATTCCCTATGTATTTAAGGGCAGTTTTAAAAAGGCCAACCGTTCGCGAGTTGATAGTTTTACCGGAATAGGAGATGAAAAAGCACTAAAAATACTACAAAAAGTAGGGAAAACCTTTGGCATACCTACGGTTACTGATATTCATGATGTTACAGATGCTGCGAAAGCAGCCGAATATGTTGATATATTGCAAATACCGGCATTTTTAGTAAGACAAACTGATTTGGTGGTGGCAGCAGCTAAAACCGGCAAGGTGGTAAACTTAAAAAAGGGGCAGTTTATGAGCCCCGACAGTATGAAACACGCTGTAGGTAAAGTGATAGACAGTGGCAACACAAATATAATGATTACAGATAGGGGTACTATGTTTGGTTATCAGGATATGATCGTCGATTTTAGGGGAATTCCTACCATGAAAAAATTTGCAACGACCGTTTTGGATGTTACCCATTCTTTACAACAACCCAATCAATCATCCGGGGTAACCGGGGGAAGACCCGAAATGATAGAAACCATTGCTAGGGCAGGAATCGCCACCGGAGTGGACGGATTGTTTATAGAAACACATTTCGATCCGGCGAATGCGAAATCTGATGGCGCTAATATGTTGCATTTAGACAGTCTTGAAAGATTACTCACCAACCTGGTAGCGATCCGTAAAGTGGTGAATTCGCTTTAGTATTTTTAACTATTTTATCGCAATATTTTTAATGCATTAAAGTTTTTGAATGAGTATGAAGTTATTTTTTTCAATTCTTTTTCTTTGTTTTACTTTCACAAGCATCCAATCTCAAAATTTTGAAGAGGTCGATCGCATTGTAAGCCAATATCCGAAAAGCGCTGCTTCTCCCGACCAATTGGCCGAACAGATCGCCAAGGATTTTTCGACCGATATTGAAAGGATTAGAGCATTGTACACCTGGCTTGCCTTGAATATCTCTTATGATCTCGAAACACTGTATAGCGGTGAGACAGCAGTGAATTTTAGCTATACCGATCAACAAGACCTACAACGCAAATTAAGGGCGATTAACAGAAATATGGTAAACAATACCCTGCGAACAAAAAAAGCCATTTGTGAGGGATATGCCCAAACTTTTAAATATATATCAGAATTATTGGGCGTGCCTTGTATGTTGGTAGGGGGTTATTCAAAGGGAACAGTTGATGATATTGGTGAGATACCACCACGTGAAAACCATGCATGGAATGCTGTAAAACTAAACAAAAAATGGTTTTTAATAGATGTAACCTGGGGGGCAGGTTATGCAAATGGCAAAAGCTGGACACAACGCTTTAATGATTTTTATTTTTTAACCAATCCCGATGATCTAATACTGTCGCATTACCCAATGGATGATATGTGGACCTTGACAAAAAATAATACCACCTTAAGTGAATTTTTTGAAAAGCCCATTTTTGATAAGGCGTTTTTTATAAATGAGCTAACACTATACGCACCCTTACATGGAGAACTTATATTGAAACCAAATTCGACTATTGAATTCACTTTAGGAGAGATTCCAGATGAGGTATCTTTATATTATGCCTTTAGAGGAAATATAAATGTCGAAAAGATCATACCCGAATGTGCAGATTCGAAATGTAAATTTAGTATTCCATTCACGAAAAATGAAAATACGGCATTATTGCTGTTTGCCAATCAGCAAACTGCTTTACAATATAAGATCAAATTAGAGAAATAGGTTTATCCGCACTTGGTATGACCACAACTTTTACAGATCAAACATCCTTCTTTATAGATCAACCCTTCCGGATCATCACATTCAGGACATTTTTTATCTTTGGCTTTGGCACCTTCAGCAACAAAACGTTTTAATGCTCTTGCCACCCCGTTTTTCCAGGTATTGATATGATCATCGTATAAGTTTAGATCCTGTATCAGGTCAACCACATAAGGCATCGGCATGCCATGGCGCAATACGCCTGAAATAAGTTTGGCATAATTCCAGAATTCTTTGTCGAACGATCTCGATAACCCTTCGATAGTTGTTTTGTAACCATCGCTGTCGATATATTGAAAATCGTAACGTGAAGTACCATCTTCATTTCTGGCCTTTAGTACCCATCCTTTTTCTACCCATTGTGGCAGGTTAAAGGCATCTTTCATTTTACCTGTAAAGATCTCATATGGGCGGCCCTCAATAAGACCTATAACAGCCAGCCATTTTTCAGATTCGTTATGGAAACGAATGATCTCGGCTTCTACTTTTCTAGGACGTTTAGCAACAAATGTTTCGGTAACATATTTATCATCCACATTTTTCTTATCATCTGCCGATACTAAGATTCCGCTTCGTGAACCTTCCCTGTAAACCGTTATGCCTTTTAAGCCTTGTTTCCATGATTCTATATAAATATCACCAACCAGGTCAACGGGAACATCTGCAGCTAAGTTAATAGTAGAACTTATAGAATGTGTAGTGTATTTTTGCACCAATGCCTGCATTTCGACGCGTTTTTTCCAGTCGATTTCTGGTGCGGTGGCACCTGCATACGGACTTTCACTCACTTCGGTTTTACCCGTAGTGTTCATCCATGTTTCAAGTTTCTTATGGTATACGGTAAATTCTTCGAATGCATCTCCAAGATCGTCTACAAAGTCTACTTTTGAATTTTCATCGCTTGTATTTACTTTTCTTCGTCGCACATATGACAATAAGAACACAGGTTCGATTCCTGATGATACTTGCGCCAGCATACTCAATGAACCAGTAGGTGCTACGGTGCTGATAGAGATATTTCTACGACCATTATCCATCATTCTTTGATAAATATCCGGGAACTCTTTCTGCATCATTTGAACAAATTCTGAAGTCTCTTCAATATTCCTATTAAACACTTCAAATTGTCCTCTTGTGACAGCCATATCAATGCTGCTATCGAATTCTGCCGACAACTTTGTCTTCATTATATCATCTACTGTACTGATTGCCTTGTCCGTATCGAATTTTATCCCCAATGCCGCAACAGCATCTGCCAGTGCAGTAAATCCTAACCCGGTTCTTCTACCTTTTTTACCCGTTTCACTCAACAGTTCCCAAATTTCCCTTTCTGTTCGTTTAATATGGTCTGGCTCCGGGTCAGCATCAATTTTTGCAAGAATTTTATCAGCGGCTTCAAGTTCAAGATCTACAAGATCATCCATCAATCGTTGCGATTCATATACAACTTCATAGAATTTTTTAAAGTTAAAAGATGCCTTTTTGGTAAAAGGCTCTTCCACAAAACTAAAAAGGTTGATCGCAATTAACCTGCAGCTATCGCCACCTTGCATGGCAATTTCAGAACAAGGGTTGGTAGAACTGTTCTTAAATTCTGGATATACAGATGAGGTTGAATAATGGTGTTGCCTGTCCCAGAAGATCAGTCCCGGTTCGGCAGTTGTATGCGCACATTCTGTTATTTTTTGCCATAATTCTCTGGCATCTATTTCTTTGGTATATTTTGGTTCTTTGCTATCTATAGGCCAATGCAAGGTAAATTTGGTTTCGTTTACCACCGCATTCATAAACTTGTCTGATAACCTGATAGAAATATTAGCACCTGTAACCTTGGTAAGGTCTTGTTTTACAGTAATAAAATCTTCAATATCAGGATGCGCAACATCCATAGTTAACATTAAGGCACCACGGCGTCCATTTTGAGCAACTTCTCGGGTAGTATTAGAAAATCGGTTCATAAAAGAAACGGCACCTGTGGTAGTACCCGCAGCATTTGAAACCGATGCGTCTTTAGGGCGTAATTCAGAAAGGTCTACCCCCACACCACAGCGTCTTTTGAATAATTGTGCTAATTGTTGATCGGTATGACAAACACCTCCATAAGAATCCATCACCGAAGGCACAACAATGCAATTTGATAAAGAAGCAATTACCTGGTCGTTACCCAAACCGAACATTACACTACCTTGAGGGATGACATATTTAAAGTCCTTAAAAAGCTCATAGATCCTGTCGGTAGTTAATGGTTTTCTCTTTTTGCCGTAGGCCGATAAATTATCAGAAACGGTATCTGTTTTAAGATAATTAGATTCAATTCTACCGAATTCTTTGGCCATTCGCCTATGCATATCTTCGGGCGATCTTTCTAAATAGTTACCGCTCTTATCTTTTAAACAATATTTATTTATCCAAGTTGTAGCAGCGAGTTCGTCGCCGTTAAAATAGTCTAATGAAGTGTTTAATACGTCTTGATAAGCGTAGGTGTTGGTTTTAATGGAATTTTTGATCATAATGGTTTAGCGTGGAAAAAATAAATTAAGATAACACAGCAAAAATACCACACAAAAACACACATTTTTTACTCAATTTTATTTTTTAATAACAACTTAAGGTTGAAAACTTTTTTGAAATTATTTTTTAATTGTTACTAATTATTTAGTACTTTAACGAACTTATTTTTTTAAAATTCTAATCTTTTTTGTGCTCTTATCATATTGGATTACCTTGTGAAGCCAATAATTAAACGGGCTTTATGGAACTTGGCAAATCATTTTTTACCTTAAAGGGGTTATCAGGAATATTTATAGGGTTGTATGGTCTTGCTACCGCATATCTGATCGACAAACTCACCAGTGGTGAAGGATCAGGTATCGAAATGGTATCGCAGTTGCCAATATTATTTTTACAAATAGCCATTACGATTATTTCACTTGTTTTTATCCTTATATCGCTTTTTACTTTATGGATGAGAGCCAAAAGGCAGGCAAAGAGAGTAAATAAAAAACTTTGGAATCCAACAAGTAAAAAAATACGTTTACAATCACTATTCACTTTGTTAGTTTTGACAGGAGTGCTTATACTAATTGCTAATCAGGGTTATTATAGCCTGGTTACACCCATAAGTTTGTTTTTTTATGGATTGTTTTTGCTGAATCTGAGTTGGATCACTTCCAAAAGATTGGTGTTTTTGTCGATTGGTGAGATCTTGCTGGCGGTGGCGGCTTATTTAATTTATGATAAAGAAATGATCTTTCTAGCTTTGGGATTCGGTTTGCTGCATATTATTTATGGAGCAGCCACTTTACTTCGCCCAACGAATACATAAAATTATCATAATTAAATCTAAAATAAGATCAGGAAGACTTCTGAATATTTCTTATTAAATATTCCAATCCGTTTAGTTTTAATTCATATACCAAGCCCAGCATCAGTCCCAGTCTACCCTTCGGAAATCCTTTAGCATGGTACCAGACAATATAATGCTCTGGCAGATCTATTAAAAATCTACCCTGGTATTTACCATAAGGCATTTTTGTTCTAGCCAGGTCGATCAAGAACTTTTTATCTTGTAACATTAGTTTTTACCTTCGACATAATCCTGGAGGTAGTCGAACCGTTCAGTAAGCTTACCTTGACGTGTCATTAATGCCCTTTGTAACACCCCATCTTTATCTCCATTAAAAAAAGCAGGAATTACATGTTGAGAGAACATCTCTCCAAAACCTACAGAAGCGTCTTTTGGCAATTCGCTGGGTAAGTTATCAACAGACATTACGGCAATGGCATTATTTTGTTTAAAATCGACTTCTTTTCCTGTTTGAGGATCATAGCCAAATATTGGATCGGCAATGGTTGAAGCCTTAATGGTAGATACAATTGGACCATTAACATCACAAGAGATATCTGCAATTACATTGATATTAAAATCTTTAGATCGGGCATCTTCAGCAGTTATAAGCAGGGGTGCATTTTCATCCCAGAAATGGCTGGCGATATAGAGATCTGCCACTTTGGCAAAACGTAAAAAGTTACTTTCGTATTCACCCGGCTTATTAAAAAAGTCGGTTATTTCTTTTACTGTACCATCTTTACGTCGATTATAATCTAGTACATCTATTTGGGTATATACAGGTTCATCGAAAGACTGATGTAAGAAAGCATCTGCATTAACTTCTTTTAAGTGCATGGCATCAAGCATTTCTTTCACACCTTGCCCCACCCTTCCAGTACCGGTTACAACGATTTTAATATTGGGTAGTTTTATCTTTTGAAGCTCCGTTTTTAAAGCCTTTTTATCAGCCAAAGATTGTGCTTTAGGTAAATTAAATACATCATGCTTTAAACCAAAGGCCCGAATACCATTATAGGCTCCAACAACACCTGCGAAATAACCAAAACCTATCAATCTGAATCCTTTTTCATTGACAATAACCTCGTGGTCGTAAAGTTCAATATTTTTTTGCAGGATGGCTTGCAATAAATGTCTATTATAGGGTTGTTTTTTGATGGTATGCGAGAAGAAAAAATATTTTTTATTCGAGATTAAATTATCTAAAGGCACTTCTTTAACGCCCAACATGACATCACAATTCGAAACGTCGTTCACAACTTGTAAACCTGCATCTTTGTATTCTTGGTCTCTAAATATTCTATGATCGGAGCTTTCGACCAGGATCTCCATTTCTGGATATGTTTTAATCAATTGCTTACACGCTTGCGGTGATAGTACAACCCTTCTGTCTGGCGGGTTTTTACGTTCTTTTATGATGGCAAATTTCATGGAAGTACTTTGGTATAAAATTTGCTGCAAGGTATATTGAAATAAAGAAATTCGCAAACATTGATTTCAAAATATAATGTAACTTTTCTCTGTTATAATTTAATTTAGAAAAAGGTCATCGAGAACCTACAAATAAATTTTATCATGTCAATTGTACAAATTTAAAACGGAAAAATTTATGTAGGTTTGCACTCTGTTCATTGAAAATATGGGGACGACTGGTTTTGACAGCGAGATCAGTTAGAATGTAAGCATGCCGAGCAATGAAATAGCAACTCGTAAAACTCAATTTCAACACTATAAACGGCGAGAATAACTACGCTTTAGCTGCATAATCCGAATTATAGTAGGATTTAGCCTCGTCTCTACAAGGTAGAGAAGCTTTATGTCTCACGAAAGCGTTTGCTAACCGCGTTCAATTAGAGACATCGTAAAAGTTGGCATAGAGATATTGTTGCTTCGATAGTATTTCGAAATTTAAGAAGCTAAGTTAAAAGTGGGCGGTTTTCGGTCAGCTTTTAATCGAAAAACAAACGAAAACTAAGCATGTAGAAAGCACTTTGGTTGCTTGTTTGGACGAGGGTTCGAGTCCCTCCGTCTCCACTTTTATTACACCAAATAATAACAAAAACCTGTAAATAATTGATTTACAGGTTTTTTCATTTTATTTAGTTTCAAATATATAGATATAATACTATAAAAAAGGTGAGTTATTCGGTGAGTACTTTGTTTTTTTAGAGGTACTCACCGATTTAGCTATAAGTAACTGTAATTTAATATGTTACCAACACGTTTTTTAGGCCTATTTTTTTGTTTTTTCGCATTTTTTATATAATTTAGGTGAGCAAAAAAGCACTATTTATGAAAAATACGTTTTCGGTCCTTTTTTATCCTAAACGAAATGATGTCGATTTGGCACGTAAAGCCCTTGTTTATATGAGAATTACGGTAAATGGTAGACGGAGTGAGTTAAGTGTCCATAGAAAAGTTAACATTGATAAATGGAATAATAAAGCTGGAAAATTATCGGGGACCACGAATCAAGTAAAAGATTTAAACGACTATTTAGATGCTGTAAGAAACAAAGTTTATAACATACATCAGGAACTTTTGAGAAGTGACACAAAAATTACTTCACAGGCAATAAAAAATAGATATTTAGGTATTGGAGAAAGGCAAAAAATGTTACTAGAAACATTTCAAAGTCATAACGAACAGATGGAAATGCTGATTGGGAAAGAATATGCCCTCAGTACAGTTAAAAAATACAATACTGCATATAAACACATAAAGAATTTCATAGGATATAAATTCAGGCTTAAAGATATTCCCATTGAAAGAGTAAATCATAGCTTTATTACAGGTTTTGAATTTTACCTCAAAAGTGTTAAAAACTGTAATCATAATTCAACGCTAAAGTATATTAAGAACTTTAAAAAAATTATCATCCTTGCTCTTTCAAATGGTTGGATTGATAAAGACCCTTTTATAAACTATAAAGTTCACACAAAAAGTGTGGAGCGAGAATTTTTGACGAAAGAGGAAATTCAATTAATGTTATACAAAAAATTACATGCGCCAAGGCTTGAACAGGTAAGAGACATTTTTGTTTTTTGTTGCTATACAGGTCTGTCCTATAGCGATGTTAAAATGCTAACAAAAGACAATCTGGTTAAAGGTATAGACGGAGAGATGTGGATTAAAACCAAAAGAGTTAAAACAAATACGCCTAGTAATATTCCTTTACTTCCAACAGCTTTAATGATCTTAGACAACTATAAGGACCATCTTGAGGTAATTAACGGTGATGTTCTATTGCCAGTTTTAAGTAATCAAAAGTCTAATGCCTATTTAAAAGAAATTGCAGATTTGTGTGGTATTAATAAAAATCTAACCACACATCTAGCACGTCATACTTTTGCAACTACTATTACACTTTCTAATGGCGTGCCAATAGAATCTGTAAGTAAGATGTTAGGGCATAAATCCTTACGAACTACTCAACACTATGCCAAAATATTAGACAGAAAAGTGTCTGATGATATGACTATTTTAAGGACAAAACTCGAAAAGATAAAGGAAAGTAATAAGCCTAAATCTAT
>CBDUPN010000067.1:0-11033 GCA_965369125.1 uncultured Aureibaculum sp.
CAGTATCTGTTGGTTATAAATCCCAATTTTTTGAAGTAGCCAAGCAAATCGAAATATATACTACATTATTTAAAGAATTGAATATGTATTATATCGACGAAACAAATCCGGCAAAACTTACGGATGCTGCTATAGAAAATATGCTTCAGGGATTAGATCCATATACTAGGTATTATGATGAGCAAGGCGTTGAAAAGGCCAGGATCAATGCGGCAGGTGAGTACGGAGGGATTGGAGCAGAGACTAAAATAATAGAAAAGAAGCTAATCATTATTGAACCTTATGAAAAGGCACCTGCTGATCTTGCAGGTATAAAGGCTGGTGATGAAATCATAAAAATCAATGATATCTCTCTTGAAGAAACAGCCCCTGAAGATGCGTTATATCTTCTTAATGGAGCGCCAAATTCAAAGGTTACCTTAGTACTTAAAAGACAAAATGAAATTTTTAGTAAAGAACTTGTTAGAGAGACAATTGATGTAGATCCGGTACCGTATTATCATATGATCGATGATGAGGTTGGGTATATTTCTTTTATAAAATTTAATATTAAGGCATCAGCTCAGGTGAAAGAGGCTTTTGAAGATCTCAAGACTCAGGGCATGAAAAAACTAATTTTAGATATTAGGGGAAACCTCGGAGGATTGTTAAATGAAGCCGTCGAGATCACTAACTTTTTTATTCCAAAAGATGAGGTGGTAGTTACGACCAAAGCAAAAGTTAAAAAGTGGAGTGACACTTATAAAACAAAAAGGGAACCCTTAGATCTGGAAATACCTGTGGTTGTTTTAATTGATCATTATTCTGCATCAGCTTCTGAAATTGTTGCCGGTTCATTACAAGATTTGGATAGGGCGGTAATTTTAGGAGAACGCTCATTTGGTAAAGGGTTGGTTCAACGATATCGAAAATTAACGTATGGAACTCAGTTAAAACTAACCATTTCAAAATATTATACGCCGAGCGGAAGAAGTATACAGGAATTAGATTATACGCATAGAGCTGATGATGGAGATGTGCCTAAATTTTCTGACCAGAAAAGAAACCCTTTTAAAACAAGAAATAATAGAACGGTTTACGACGGTGGCGGAATTGAACCAGATATTAGTTTGAATAAAAAAGAAAAAACAAAGGCTACAAAAGCGCTTTTAAACTCGGATGCTATTTTTGATTATGCAACCAAATACTATTATCAAACCAAAAATGTTGCGCCTACTGAAGTATTCGAATTCAGCGACACTGATTACCAAGAATTCATTAATTTTTTAAATGTTGAAAACGTTTCTTTTGAAACAAAAACCGAGAAAAATTTAAAAGAGGCCTACCAAATTGCTGAAAATGAGGGATATAATGATAGAATTTCGGATGAATATCAAAATTTAATGGATAAATTAAGAGCCGAAAAAATAAAAGATCTTGAAGTAAACAGATCTGAAATAAAAGAAATGCTTACCCATGAAATTGTAAGGAGGTATTACTATAAAAAAGGGGAGTATGTTTATAAAGTTCATAATGACAAAACAATTATTGAGGCTGCTAATATTTTGAAGGATGAAAATAAATATCAAAATATTTTAAAGTAATCAATTAGTAAGAGTTTCAATTAATATCTTTGTTCAAACATTATTAATGAACACAATCAAACAGACCAAATCTCAAGAATCTTCAAATGCTATCGAAAGGTTATATATAACCATGAGGCATTTGTTTAATCGTGGATTCTATAAGCCCATTGGAGTTTCTGGTGAAACCTTACGAGAATCATTATTACTTCTAAGACCCGAAATTTATGGATCAATTGCAGATGAGAAAGCAGAATTGGACGGATTGGTATATGTAATAGATCGGTTGCCGGAAGGTATTGAAGAGTGCCAGTTCATTAATCTTACGGCAGATGAAGGGTATGCAAATTCACATTTTGAACCCATTATTCCGGAGAAAAGGCGCCGGAATTGTTATCGTATTGATAAAGATCAAATGAATATTGAAATTACGAGAGGACGATCAGATATTTACGATATTTTAACTCATTTAACTTTTTTGTTTATTGAATCGCATAAAATTAAAAACAGGATTTTATTAAATGAAGATGGAAAAACGATCCGTGAATGGGAGTATTTAGAAGATGTTGTAATTAATAATAAAGAACTTTCTAACAATCAAAGAGAAATTGCCCTTACACATTTGGCAAATATTTTAGGCAGAACATTCGATGAAGTGAGGAAAACAGATGCTATATTTTCTAAGAATGAAAACCCAAATAAGTTCTTTCATTGTATTTTTTGGATGGGATCATTAGCCATAAACGAAGCACTTCATGATAAAAAACGGACGATAACTTTTAGTTCTACCTTGAGAGAGAGAATTGGACATCACATCTACGGTGAAAGATGGGCTGACAATATCAAGCTTGTTTTGGATCAAAACAAGCTACTTAAGAGACCAATTCACATCATAAGCGCTAACATGCATAGTGTTATGAATTCTATTTATGCTCCAATTATATTGGCAAAAGAATCGCAACAATATAAAGGCCTTGCCCTTTTTGAATTGTTAAGTGATAATGATAGTGAACCTTTAAGAAGAAAAGTAAAAGAACAGGCTTCTAAAATGGGATTGATATATGTAAAAGACACCTCCGGAACCAATATAAATGTCCAAATTATTGACACTTCCAAAATCAATTTAAAGGGCTCTAAGTATAAATTTAGTAAGGAGTTAGACGACCAAAGAAAACCCATTATTATTGTGATGGACTATGCGTTTGGAGAGCAAGCGTATGAAACAATGGACGAGTTATTAAAACCGTATTTTTGCAAGAATAACAAGAGACATTTAATGAATGTTAAATCTATTTCTATAATGGGTAAGGCTGGAATTTTGGAGGGAGGAAAAAGTGATATTATGATTCCTTCTGCGCACATATTCGAAGGTACAGCCGATAATTATCCGTTTAAGAACGAATTAAAGAAAGACGATTTAGAAGGGTTTGGGGTTAATGTATATGAGGGAACGATGGTTACCGTTTTAGGAACTTCATTGCAGAATAAAGATTTATTGACCTTTTTCCATGATTCTACCTGGAGGGCTATTGGATTAGAAATGGAAGGCGCCCATTATCAAAAGGCCATTCAATCAGCCTCAAAAATAAGGGGTAATATATCAGAAAATGTTAAGGTGAGATATGCCTACTATGCCTCTGATAATCCATTGGAGACAGGTGGAACATTGGCTTCGGGAGGTCTAGGCACATCAGGGGTTAGACCCACCTATGCCATTACACAAAAGATATTAGAACAAATTTTTAATGTTTAATCTATCAAAAAACCAAACATGGCTAAACAGAATATACCCCAAGACGAAGAAATAGACCTAGGTAGTTTGTTTAAAATAATTGGCAAAGGCTTTAGCAATCTTTTTAATGCAATTGGTAATTTTTTTAAAGGCATATTACATTATTTTATTTTATTGTTATTATTCTTAAAAAACCATGCCCTAAAATTAGGTTTAGCGGTTTTTGTAGGTGCTACCATTGGACTTATTTTAGACCTCACCAAACCCAAATTATATTCTTCAACAATGATTGTAGAACCGAATTTTAAGAGTGCGCTGCAATTATATCAAAATATAGATTTTTACCATGAACTTGTTAAACAAAAGGACTCGTTCTTATTAGCTGAAACTTTTCAGATATCGGTAAGTGAAGCCTCTAAATTAAAAGGATTTTATATTGAGCCAGTTAGAAATGAAAATGAAAAATATGAATTTTTTGATGATTTTATTAATGAGGTCGACACAACAACAGTTAGAAATATTGATATAGAGAAATTCATAAAGAGTTTCACGGATTACGATTATAAATACCATAAAATAAAGGTAAAATCATTAAGCAATACAATTTTTGAAAAACTTAATTTACCTATAATAAACTCAATAGAAAAAAACCAATATTTCAACAATCAAAAGATTATAAATTATCAAAATTTACTGCAAAACGAAAAGGTATTGGTGAAATCCTTACAAGAGGTAGATACCCTTAGGAGAATTTATAATGAAGTTTTGATTGCCGAAGCTAAAAAGACGGAAACAGGTACAAATATAACCTTAGCAGAGGGTGCAAAAAAAACAGACGAATTAGAACTGTTTAATGAAAGTTTAAGGCTTAATAGGGAATTGGTAGAAAACAATAAAGAAAAAGCAGAAACAACAGAAATTATAAATGTGGTTTCAGCTTTTAATAAAGTTGGATTGAAAGAGAGAAAAATCATCAAAAAGATGACTTTTATTTTAGGTTTAGGATTTGGTTTAGTTATGGTGATTTTTATACTATTTATTCAACTAGACAAATATTTAGTTAATTATAATAACCAGTAATTTCTAATCCTACAATTCTATTAAAAAATTAGTTAATTATGTTTAATAGATTAAGTACGGATAATGAAATAATTTTAAAAAATCTATCTTACTTAACTTTTATTAGATTCTTTAATATTGGAATTAAATTTTTCCTTGTAGTTTATTTAGTAAGAATATTAGGAGAAATTAGTTATGGAATATTAACCTGGTCTGACTCAATAATTCAGTTTTTTTTATTGCTAATAAATTTTGGATTCAATATATATGCTGCTAAATATATAGTCAAAAACCGAAATAAGAGAGAAAAAATTAATGAAATAACTTCATCAATTTTCCTTATAAAAATAGCTTTATTTATATTAAGCTACATAATTCTTTTTTTTCTTTCTTTTTTAGGGACTTTTGAAATTTATAAGAATATTTTATTTCTTATGTTGCTAATGGGTATTGGCGAAATATTCTTCCCAATATGGTATTTTCAGGGAATTGAAAAACTAAAACCAGCTACTTTTATAGTTGTATTTTCTAGAACATTATTAGTTATCGGGACTTTGATTTGGGTAAAATCTTCACAAGACCTAATACTGCACGTATTGCTCATAGTCCTAACTAACCTTTTATTGGGCATTTTAGGGTATTTAACGCTTGTAAAATACTATAATTTTGTATTCAAACGGGTTAAGATGAAAGTTTTAATACAATTCATTAAAGAAGCTTATATGTTTTTTTTAGGATTGTTTTTATCATTAACTTTTAATTTTGCCACTATTTTTTTAATAGGCATATATTTTACAATGGATTATGTCACCGGGTTTGATATTGCATTAAAAATAGTATTAGTCGCCATTATCCCATTTGATATATTGCAACAGGCTGTATTCCCGACAATATCACGAAATAAAAATAAAAATTTCTTAAAAAAACTTTTAATGTTAAGTTTTTTATCAGGTCTTTTTTTATTGATAATACTATATTTTTTTTCTGGCCAATTATTAACATTATTTGGAGGTGATGAGATGATCAAATATCAAAATGTATTAAAGGCCTTAGCTCTTATTGTACCGTTTGTTGCGGTTACTTTTATATTAGGCACCTGTACTCTTGTTGCGTTTGGATATAATCGAGAGTATAATATTTCTTTAATTATTTCATCGGTTTTATATTTAATAATTGTGCTGGTTTTAGTATTATTTAACAAAATAACTTTTTGGAATCTTATTTATTTAAGAATTTTTTCTGATATAGTGCTCGCAAGTATCAGATTATATTATACTTTTAGAAGAAAAATATTTACTACTTAAATTAAAGATCAAAATTTTTTTAATGTGATCGTTTTAATTCTTTTATTGCTCGTCGAACTCTATTTTTTGCGTAGAATTTTAAGTTATTTTCTCTTAAGCCCCATTTATTTATATACAATTTTTAGTCTGTTATCAATAATAATTACAGTATTATATTTTTATTTTTATGACGATAAATTTTCTTTATTCAATTTAGATAGTGTTTCTGAAAAAGACTTTTTAAAGACCATTAAAAGTTACATTATTGCGTTAATTGCTTTTATTGGAGGAGTGCTAGTTTATTATGATTTATCTAAGAAGAAAGTGAAGAAAGCATTCAATCAGGCATTTACTAAGAGTTTGTTTTTTAACTTTAAATCACCGAGAAATATTATTCTAGTCGCACGAATATTACTATTATTAATAGTAATTTTATTTCTGATTACTTACGGTAAAGATATTTTTTATAGAGATGAATATTTACCAGATACAAATAGAGCACTAACGATTTTAATAAAGATTTTAAGTTTTATTGAGGTAGTAATACTTGGTATAGCTTTTAATAGGTATAAGAGAAAAAGCCTTTTTTATTTCAGTGTTTTAATACTCATTTCTATTGGAACGGGATCGAGAGCGGTTTTTTTATTTTATTTTATTTATATAACTATATTGTTCATTTCAAATGGCAATAGTCTAAAAAATAAAACTTACTTCGCACTAAACGTCTTTTTTTCTTTATTTTTTTTAGCTTATATAATGGGTTTGAGAGAGTTAGAATCACATGGAATAATACCGTATTTTAAAAGTGTTGTGACATCTGATCAAGACTTTATAAAAGCCTTTATTTTTAATATTTATTATTCTCTAATATACGGTGTTTTTGTAACGATTAAAACAATTCAAGAATCTAAATTCGATTGGAATATAATATGGATTAGTATTAACCCATT
The DNA here is from genome assembly GCA_965369125.1 of uncultured Aureibaculum sp. Taxonomy (GTDB): domain Bacteria; phylum Bacteroidota; class Bacteroidia; order Flavobacteriales; family Flavobacteriaceae; genus Aureibaculum. The sequence continues at coordinate 6,587 of CBDUPN010000067.1, forward strand.
ACCAGGAAAATTAGCAGGGTGGTATGATTATGCCAATGATATGAGGATTAATATTTATGCACCATTTTCATTGCACGGAAGAGTTTTTAGAATGGGAATGTTATTTACAGTTGTATATTTTTTGATATCAGGAATAATTTTTTCTTATATGGAAAAAAAAGTTAGAATATTTTTAAATGAAGGTAAAAGATTATTAGCCTTTACGTTAATTTTATTATTGACACTTCATATTATATATGGTTTTGAATATAATATGAGGGCGGCAATTAGATATATTTATTACGCTTTTTTTCTAATTATAATTACGGAATTATTAAAATACATTTGGCCTTATCTCCCTAAGAAAAGTAATGACAGTTCTAATTAAAAAGAAAATATTATTAATAGGTCCTTTATCACCACCAATCACTGGAGTCAGTATTTGTAATGAAAAAATTATAAGCCAACTTTCTAAAGGTGAAAACTGGTCTATAGAGGCAATTAATACTGCCATTGTATCCTTTAATGAAAATATAGGGGCTTTTTCAGTAAGGAAAGTTTATATTAATTTAAAACCATATTTTTTCCTCTATAAAATTTTTAAATCGAATATAGTTTATGTAACCATAGGTCAGACATTTTGGGGTGTATTAAAAAGCTATCCCTTTTTATTGTTATCTAAAATAGCTGGAAAAAAAAGAGTTATCCACGTACATGGTAATTATTTAAAGACAGAATATAATTGCCTGTCAGGGGTTAAAAAAAAGATATTTAAAAAAGTTCTGAAAACATGTGATTCAGGAATAGTGTTGTCGGAAAAATTAAAAGATAATCTCACCCCTTTCCTTAAAGAAGACAATATACATATTATTAAAAATTTTGTGGATAACGATTTTCTTGATATTTCCTTTCAAAAAGGATTTAATAAATCCTTAAAAGAATTAAAAATTCTTTATTTAAGTAACTTAATGACTGAAAAAGGAATTTTTGACCTATTAAATGCGCTGAAGATTTTAGACCAACGAGGTATTGAATATGAGGCTAATTTGGCCGGAGAGATAGACAAAGAAATTGAAAAGGAAATACACACAATAATTAATTCATTAAAAAATGTTAAATTACATGGAGTAGTAAAAGGAAAAGAAAAGAGGGATCTATTATTGCAATCTAATGTTTTTGTCTTACCAACTTACTATAAAATGGAAGGGCAGCCAATTTCAATTTTGGAAGCTATGGCAACTGGCAATATTATTTTTACAACTAACCATGCAGGTATTTCGGACATTTTTTCTGTTAATAATGGACAATTTATTAAGAAGAGATCTCCAGAAGACCTTGCCATTAAATTAGAAAAGGTATCCGTAAATTTATCGAATCAAAGGAAGATAATGATTCACAATGTTGAATACGCACAAGAAATTTTTACAGAAAAAAAATTTATAGATTCGATTTGTGAGGTATTTAAGAAGTTATAAATATGCAAGAACTAAATCTATTCAAACTTCCGAAAAAATTTAGAGGTAAAAACATCTTCATAGTCCAACTATGGTGGTTCATTCAAGCTAGCTTATTTAGGCTTTCACCTCAGTTTATGTATGGATGGAGACGATTTTTATTGCGTCTTTTTGGTGCAGTAATTGGGAAAAAAGTTATTATTCGCCCAACAGTTAGAATAACTTATCCATGGAAGGTTTCTATAGGAGACTATAGCTGGATTGGAGATGATGTGGTTTTATATAGTCTGGGTCAAATAGAAATTGGTTCGAACACTGTAATTTCTCAAAAATCTTATTTATGCACGGGATCACATAATTATTTGGAAAACAATTTTCCTATATATACAAATAAGATAATTATTCGTAATGAATGTTGGTTGGCAACGGATGTTTATGTTGGTCCAGGTGTGGAAATTGGGACAGGCACAATAGTTGGCGCTAGAAGTAGCGTATATAAAAACTTACCGGCTATGAAAATCTGTTATGGCAACCCCGCGATACCTATAAAAAACAGAATAGTTAAAGACGCGATAAATGTTCAAAAATAGTAGTTTACTTTTTTTTGGAATTCTTCTATTTGCGTTTTTCCCGCTTTTGCCAAATAGAATTAAAGGATTACCGGTTATACTTTTCGTTTTTATTTCTATCATTCACTTTATTAAAAACAGGAAATTCGAGTTTAATTTTAAAAAGGTTCTTCTTTATTCTAGTTTATACCTCATTTTGATTATGAGTTTATTTTTTACAGAAGACTTTAATAATATTGATAAAACATTATCAACAAGATTGTCTTTGTTGGTTTTGCCAATATCTTTTGGATTAATTAATACTTCGATACAAAAAATTAAACGAAATGAAGTAACCCTTTTTTTAAGAATTTATTTTTTTAGTTCTGTTGTTTATTGTCTTTTAATATTATTATTCTATAGTCTATTAAAAATTGAGAGCGATAATTTAAGCAGAGATGCTTATTATGCGTATTTAACGAATGAAATGTGGGGTATTAGTCAGCATCCAATTTACGCTTCTATATTTATTGCTATTGCCTTTTTTATTGGTATTAAATTATTTTTAACGGAAAAGAAATTTTTAATCAAAATAATATTGATATTGGGATCAGTACTTATTATTGCGGTGCTATTATTTTTATCGAGAAGAAGTGTTTTAATAGGAGTTTCTTTAACAATATTAATCTTGATGTTTTATACATTAAGAATTCATAAGTTTATGAAAATTGGACTGGTCGCATTGCTCTTTTTAGGGTTATTATTAATTCAGCCCAGGATTAATAATAGATTTAAGGAAATTTTTAACACAAAGACGTTCGTTATGATAGAGGAAAATAATTCGGCGAGCATTAGATACGGTATTTATAAATGCGTTTTTGAGAAAATTAAAATAAGCCCTATAATTGGTTATGGTGTGGGTGATGTACAAAATGAATTAAATGGTTGTTATAACGCTACTTCTGAAATATTAATGGCAGGAAACTATAACTCGCATAATCAATACTTAAGTTACTTATTGAGTTCAGGTGTTTTTGGATTGATTCTTTTAATATCTTATTTATTAATAAACTTTAAGAACGCTTTGAAACAAAAAAACTTGTTATACTTATCTATTTTGGTCTTTTATACAGTAATTATGTTATTTGAAAACATTTTAGAAAGACAATCTGGCGTTATATTATTTAGTTTTTTTATTAATTTTTTTGCTTTTTTAAAAATAGATGAAGACTAATAAAAGAATATTAATTATTTCACCCTTTTTTTCACCAGAATTAATATCTACCGGGAAATTTAATACGGATCTTGCCATAGCCTTAAGAAATAAGAATTTTGAAGTAACTATTTTATGTTCACATCCATTTTATCCTGACTGGATGCCAAAAAAGAGTTATCAAAAAATTAAAGGACTAAAAATTATAAGAGGAGGAGCCCATATTAGATACCCGAAAAAAACGGTGCTTAAAAGGATCTTTCTTGAATTATGGTTTGCTATTTTTGTTTTAAAAAAATTTTTCAGATTAAGAAACGAAATTGATATTGTGATTCCTGTTTTTCCACCAAGCCTTTATTTTTTTGTTATAGTAAGCTTTTTTAAAAAACGGAAAGAAACTATAGGCATTGTTCATGATTTACAAGAGGTTTATGCTAAAATTAAAAAAGGGATATTATATAAAATTATAAGGGTTGTTATCAAAAGAATTGAAAGTAAATCATTAAGAACTTGTGACAAATTAATTTTCCTGTCTGAAGAAATGAAGGAAACCGCTAAAGATTTTTATAATTTAGAAGATGATAAATTAGAAGTGCAATACCCGTTTGTTAACTTAAATATATCTAAGATGACAAATGATCTAGAAATTGTTTTATCTAAAAAAAAGAAACATGTAATTTATTCTGGTGCATTAGGAGAAAAACAAAATCCAAATATGCTATATGAATTCTATGACTTCGCATCAAAAGAAATTAAAAATACAGAATTTCATATTTTTTCTCAAGGTGATATTTTTGAAAATTTAAAAAGTAAAAATAAAAATACAAAAATTAGATTTCATGACTTAGTCCCTGTAAAAAACATTCATGAATTATATGTAAAAAGTACGGTTCAAATTATTCCTCAATTACCGGGAAGCTCCAAAGGATCGTTGCCCTCCAAGCTTCCTAATCTTTTAATTTCTGGATGCAAACTTTTAGTAATTACTGATGAAAACAGCGAAATTCAAAAATTGTTTAATAAATATGATCTTAAAAGCGTTGTTACTTTATGGGATAATAATGTACTTTGTAAAAAATTGATTGATTTGATTCAAGATGAAGATAAAGAGTGCTCAAATAACATACAAATTGCAAAAGACCTTTTCCAGCTTAACCACTTGATAGATAAAATCATTAAATAAATCACTAGCATTAAATTTGAAAAAAAGATACTCACATTTAATTAAGCCTTTATCTCTATTGGTTGATCTA
>CBDUPN010000068.1:0-10958 GCA_965369125.1 uncultured Aureibaculum sp.
GCTTCAACAAAAATCTTTTCATCTGTATATTTAGTGAATTTGAATAATTGCTTTTTTATTTGTTGAGCCAATTCCCGGGTTGGCGCCAATACCAACGCCTGTACTTGCGTTGATTTCGCATCGATTTTGTGTAAAATAGGCAAGCCAAAGGCGGCCGTTTTACCGGTTCCCGTTTGGGCTAAACCGACAAAATCAATACTGGAATTGAGTAATTTCGGAATTGTTTTTAATTGTATTTCGGTGGGAGAAACTATGTTAAGCTCTTTTAGTGCTCTCACATATTCCTTTTGAATCCCTAGTTCTAAAAAAGTGGACATACCTATCATTTATAAAAGTGCAAAAGTACGCTTAATTAACGGAGATTGGCATGATTTCTATTAGTCTTCGAGAACCAGGGTCATAATTGTAGTGAATGAGTTTGATTAAACTTTCTTTACTCGTACAGCATTCATTCCTTTTTGACCTCTCTCAAGTTCAAAACTAACCTTGTCATTTTCCTGAATTTCATCTAATAAACCACTCACGTGAACGAAATATTTTTCCTGTGTATCTTGTTCTTGAATAAATCCAAAACCTTTTGAGGAATCATAAAAGGAAACTTTTCCTTTACGAATTGGATCTACTTCTTCACGATCTTCCATTTTAGGAACGCCAATTTCAATACTTGAAGCTTCTACTTTAATTTTTTTGGAAGGGTCCGGAGGCGTATCGGTAAGGTGACCGTTTTCATCAACATACACAAAGATGCTGTCTTGAGAACTTGCCTTCCGTGCTTCTCTTTTTTTGATCTTATCTTCTTTTTTCTTTAATCGTTTTTTTTCTCTTTCTTTTTTACCAAAGGTTTCCTGCTTTTTAGCCATTCGCTTTTACTGGGGTTTTAAATTAATATGATATGTTTGACCTAAACAACTAAGGGCTGTCATTGTAAGACTTATTGCGTGATTGGAAAATGTCAATTATGAAATTGATTGCCCGAATGACGTACAGAAAGGTTGCAATAACTATTTACAGCATTTCTTTAATAAAGTTTAATAATTATGCTGTAATTCATGCAAATATAAGATTTCTATTCGAATTTATAAAATACAGCGACATTTTCCATTGTGGTCATTATAACCATTGATTAACGATTATCATTAAAAAATATTATTTCTACATAAATAAAAAGGCAACATTTCTGTTGCCTGTAATAAATATCACAAAGGACTATCCTATTTTTATTTTGACAATTCTTTAAGCTATTATTTGTTTTTTGACCCTACCATTAAAATTTAGAATCATACCATTTGCATCTGTAAAGATCTTTTTTATCTTATCTCCATTTACTATGGTGATTTTAAATCGCTCGTTTTTAACTTCCCCATTAGCAGTATAAGTAATCATTTTTTTATAACCATTTATTACACTCCAGTCAGGACGGGTATGAGACAGTCCAACTACAATTGGCATGGGTACATTCTTATTCTTAAAATGCTCTAAAGTACTTATAAGATTGCCTTTTTTATTGTAGGTTGCTGAGATCAATGAAGTCTTACCTTTGAAGTTTACTATATAAGTTTCATATGGCTCACCTTTGACAGGCTTAATGGAATTTTTTACAGACACTGTACTCACCAATTCGGTTGGCATAACCATGAAATCAACAATATCCAAATTTGGATGATTTTTTTCTACTGATCTAATGACCATTTGTGGGACTTCCTTTTTTTGAAGTTTAACTGTTAAAAGTACTTCATCTTTTTGGGCGTAGGATTGGGACATAAATCCTAACAAAAATAACCCGATAATTGTTTTTTTCATTTTGTTTACTATTTAATTGTTTAATTAAAATATAGTGTAAATGTAATTTAACCAGAAGGTGACTTGCTGCTACTTTTGTAGCATTCTGGTTAAATTATAAAATTAATAAGGTCAACGCATGGTTCAGCCTAAAATCGCCTTTGGTATTGTTAAGCCTTCATCGATTAGGGGATAAATTTGTATGCTGCTATAGAAGTCAATAGTTCGATATTTTCTATGCTAATATTATTACGCTTTACCGAAATAGCACCGCAATTCTTTAATTCCTGTATATGCCTGTTTACAACGGCCCTGGTGGTGCCAATAAGGCCTGCAATTTCTTCATTGGATAAGTTATTGATCAATTCTAATTTTCTTGATTGGCCATTTAGATTTTTAAGTAACAAGTTCGAAAGTCTGATCAGAGTATTATATAATGATATATCAGTTGTAGCAGCCTCTAACATTCTAATTCTGGTACCCAAATAATGCAAGATCGTTTGATGGATCTTAGGATATTGAAGTATCCAATTTCGCATATCTCTAATGGGTATCTTTAAAACTTCTAGAAGATCTATTGATTCACAGTAAACCTTATGTGGTTCAGAATCTAAGAGGCAAAGTATATCAAAGACATCTCCTTTAGAAAGTAGAAAGATCGTGTGCTGACGGCCATTATCGGGGTTAATCTGATAAATTTTTAATCGTCCAGAAACTATAAAATAAAAGGTCGATAAAGTGGAGTCTCCACAAGACTGAAAGGAATCTTTTTTCCAACATTCTCGAGACATTAGTTTTAGAAGTGCTCGAAGGGCGTCGGAATTCATATTTTTGAAAAACATCGAATCCTTAAGTGCCTCCAGGCATCTTAAGTAATGATTATTTTCGGGACTCATTTTACTAAATCATAACAAACAAAGAATCCTTACAACGTAATATTCGAACTGTAATTATTTTCAAAATCATAATATTTTCATAAATTTTAACTGGATTCGACTGTTGATATAGAAAGGATACGAGCGCATTTCTATAAATAATAAAATTGAAATCTACTCGTTTAATTTAAATGACAAAATTGAAATATATCTATAGTATTGCCATATTAACTGCAGGATTATTGATCTCTTGCGCTAACGGTGAAGATACCACTGTAATTAATGATGAAAATGGTAATCCCACAGAAGTAGACACTTCCCAAAATAAAAAGCCAACAGGTTCTTCGGCAAATGATCTTTTGGCCGAAAATGCCTTTACGAAAATCGTGGTTGAAATTGCTTATGTCGCTGGTTTTAAACCCACCACAACAACGATTAATTCTTTTAAATCCTTTTTGCAAAACAGATTACATAAATCTGATGGTATTGTGATCATACAGCGTGAAATACCTTCAACTGGTATGAATACTTACTCTGTTGATGACATTGTTGCGTTAGAAACAACGCATCGGACTAAATACAACAATAATAATGAAATTGCCGTTTTTGCATTCTTCGCGAATGGAGAATATGCCGGTAATACCGATAATTCATCTGTGTTGGGTATTGCCTATAGAAATACATCATTTGTCATTTTCGAAGAAACAATTCGGGAATATAGTACGGGGGTATTAGCTCCTGACCTATCTGTACTGGAAACAACGGTTATGAATCACGAATTCGGACATATTTTGGGTCTCGTTAATACGGGGAGCTCCCCGCAGTCTGATCATCAGGATACCGCACACGGCAAACATTGTGACGTTGATGATTGCCTAATGTATTGGACTGCCGAAACCGGTGAAGGCATTATAAATATGATTTCGGGAGGTACTGTACCAACTCTCGATTCGGCCTGTTTAGCCGATCTTCAAGCAAATGGTGGTAAATAATTAATTTTTTACGGTTCTTTACCAGAAAACTTAATTCAAATTTTTTCTAAAATTTTTGCTCACCAGTTGAATAGTCTTTTTTACTTCCTGGGTACTGACATTTTTAATAATAGCAATTTCTTCGTAGGTTAATTTACCAAAAACCAACAAGTCCAAAATATTTGAAGTTTCTAAAGGCAACCAATTGTATATTTTATTTAATATGATCCGCTTATCTTCGCTAAGATCAATACGAGTGTCTTGAAGGTCTAATACTTGAATTATATTCTGCTCAGCGTCGTTATATAAGAATACGGGTTTTTTATCATCTTGTTGATGATAAGAAATGTCATCTAATTCTTCTGGCAATAATAGGTCATCGTCAAGATCCATTTCGAAATTACTTTCAAGTTCATGGATCTCCCTCTTCAATATCTGACTGGTACTGACCGTGTCTTTATGAAAGGCTTCCTTTTTAAACAACTCATCTAAACGTTGGGAAACTAATGAAAATAATTTAAGTTTCAGATCTTGATCATTCATTGTTTTGCCTTCAATATCTTCATATAATTTAACAATGGCATCATCGGCAATCTCGTTACTTTTATACATATTATGCGGAATAATTCCCGACACTTCAGCAGTGTATAATCTATGTTTTATATAAGGATAAATACAGGGAACAATGGAGAGGATCTTCTTACCAAAATCTTCATGCTGTTGATCTTTCTTAGTTAAATTTTTCATTTTATCAGACTTTTATTATGAACTAAAGTTAGAACATATAATAGATTATTAAAATGATAAATATCATTATCTGTATCATAATTAATACCTAAAAAATATCTTTATTATTTTAATTTATTTTTAATCATTTGGTTCTAATTCGAATATTTCGTTTACTGGCTTGTTAAAGACCTCAGAAAGTTTCAAAGCCAATACAGTTGAAGGGACATATCTATTTTTTTCTATAGAATTTATAGTCTGTCTCGATACCCCAATCTTATGGGAAAGGTCCTCCTGAGTGATATCCAGTATGGCCCTTTCTATCTTTATCCTATTTTTCATTATCTGTATCTTTTAAATAAGTAAAAGAAAGTTAAATACATTACCATCATAAACCATAATATGATAAAATCTTCCAATCCATCAAATACCGCTTTCTCCGGTCTGATCACGAGTGCCACAATGTAATTGATAAATGGTTGAATTAAAGTATAAATTACACCTGCAACGAAAGCAAAAGCAAATGCTTGTCCTCTTAACTTTATGATCAGTTCATCTTCAATTTTTTCTTTAGACATCGTAATGAGTAATAACGACAATAACATTCCCTTTTTGGCAATTTGCCTTAAAAGTTCTCCATCTTCGATGAGGTATTTTCGTGTTATTAATGTGATAAGAGATAAAACTAAGAAGCTTATTCCAACTTTTTTATAATAATTCGGTAACAAATACTGGTAGTTCTGAATTTTTTTTAGTCGCCTATATTCGGCCTGACAAAAATTTGAAAGGTTCATTATTGTTAATTTAAGTTAATAAATATACTTTCCATTATGGAAATATAACTTGTCTATATGACAAATATACTTTACATATTGTAAACCACCAAATTTTTTATATTATTTTTAATCGACAAAAAAATAGGCTTACCTAAAATGGTAAACCTATTTAAAATTTTATTTATGAAATGTTAATTCAGTGTGTTATTATCTTATAGATTTACCTTTTTGAGTTGTCGTTTGATTTTATTGATGGCAGATTCTATCGATTTTTCCGGTTCTATAACGTTATAAGCACCCCAGAATTCCGGATCTGAAAAACCGGAAGCTTCATCACTAATTATAACCGAAGGTCTCAACCTGTCTCTTCCTTTTACACTCTCGCCATCTGTATTTACTTTCCAATCTGTTATTGCCATTTCGCTGGTAAGCGAATAAAAAGAGTTGAATAATTTACCCTTTTTGTTTATTTTAAATGAGAGTTGCACATTACTATATCCATAATACCACATACCATCCTTAACTCGATAATCTACCCTGTATGCGGCTTCGGTTGGATACACAAAGACATTCCTGGGTTTTCTTAAAACAAATAATTCACTTGCCAATTTTTTATCTTCAACATTTAGATTATAAACAGCACTTGTCAGTGCCAAGGTTTCAGCATCAATAAATAATTTACCATAATATAATGGCTTGTATATATCTGCGCGTTGTTTGAATCTAACCACATATACAGGCTTACCATTCACTGTAGTCGATGGAGCAAAACTAAATATATATAGATCCATCACATCTTCTGTAAAGACGTATGACGGATATTTCATCAGGTCAACATAGAGCGCGTTAAAAGGTCCTCCTTGTAATTTTAAGGCAACGGTATCCAGTTTACTGTAATCAGTGCTTTTGCGATCTTTATAAAGCTTAATATAATCTCTTTTACCAACGTTATTAGGTTGTTTATAAATATTGACAATAGCTTCGGCCAAGGAAACATTTTTTTTACGTTTTTTTATAGTCTCACGATAAAAGGCGGTCATTAAAACTTCTTTATTCAAATAATTCTCCCCCCTTTTCTTTAAAGTCATCTTTACCAGGGCCTTGGCATCCTTGGGAAGTTTTACATTTATTTCTGAAAGTTCGGTTACAAGAACCTCTAGTTTAATTCTATTATTTTCGTTACTCAACTGTGAGATGGGAATACGTTTTGTTTTAAATCCTAAGATCGCAACAGAAATTGTTCCATTCAACATTTCTTTGGGAATCTTTATTAGAAATTCACCATCTGTATTCGAAATGGTGCTAATATTCGTTTGTTCAACTGAAATAGTTGCAAAAACCAACGGATTTCCGGTTTGATCATCTTCAACAGTACCACTGAACTCGATATATTCATTATCAACCTGTTGGACTTGATCTTGAAACAAACTGGCTCCAAAAACTGAATTCGATGAAATCAAGACTGACAAAAATAAGGCTATAAATATTGTTGTGATATGGTTCGGTAAGTGCTTTTTATTTTCCATAATAAATTAAAATTTAAATGCTGTTATTGCGTATATAAATATACGAATTATTAGAGAAAAAACCTGACTTGCCTCAGGCGTTTCATAATTTTAACGCTTTTTAACATTCATAAAATAAGAGAAAATATAACCCAGATTAGCACCTGAAAACTATTTATTTTGATTTTCGGGAGGTGTTATCATAATATGGGCATTCGCTTTTCCCGGAAACATAAGCCAGGGATGACCAGGTGCGTTTGGTTTTAACGACAATCCTGTACTTTCTTGTGTCGCAAAAGGAATATATACCACATAACGATATTTTGCATTTTTAACCTTCACACTGTCGATATCAAAATATCCATTTTCACCATATAAGATATGTAATGTTGAGGGTTTTTCTGGCATTTTAAGGATACTATCGACGGCTTCTTTTTCCCTAATATCTCTTCGTTCTGCAAAAGATTTTCCCTCAGCTTTTAATTCCCTACCCCTTGCCATATATGGCTCTAAATCGTAGTGATATGATACCACCTCAAAACCATCTTTATTAGGGTCGTCTGCTATACAGATCATTTTATTGTTGCCTTCTTTAAGTGTTGTAAATTTTCCATTGCTATCATATCCATAGACCTTAGCACCACTTCTTGACTCTTCAGGTGCCGCCAGTAAAGCCGAAGCAATTTGCTGCTCTTTAGTAAGCTTTCTACTTTGTAATTCCTTTAATTTCGCGACTTCATCATCTTGAGCTACTATCGCTGAATCAATATTCGCGGTAATGGTATCTTTAACCTGATCATTGCCCTTTATTTCAGGTTGTATTTTTCTACAACTGATTGCAAAAAAAAATAATACTAAATAAAAAAGAGTAACATTGGAGATTTTCATGATATGGAGATTTTAATAAAAAATTTTATTTTTCACATTCAATCCTTTAAAGTTATAAAATTCTAAACAATTATAAATTTAATGATATTCTGTATTTATACTAGGAGAAAAAAAAGGCCTTGCGTTGAACAAGACCTTTTTTATGATAATTCAATTCCTATTTAAAAACATCTAGCCAAACTTCACTCTTAATAGAGGGAGTTATACTTTCCCATTCTTCAAGAAAAGCTGCAAATGAATCTTTACCATTAATGGCTTCATAATCTGCTTTAAAATTAGAATCCTCATCCAGTTCTGCCCATTTATTAAAATCGAAAAGCATGGCTACGTCTCTCCCATCATCTGCATTGAATTGATTAGAATATATACGAAATGTATCTCCCGTTCTTTTTTTATAAACCGCTTGAACTTTATTCATCATAGCCGTAAATTTTTCCCAGGAACCACGCTTAAGATCCACTATCCATATATTCGAATATTTAGTGTCCTGAGGCCCATCTGGAGCATACGAAATACCATCTTCGTATTTCCAATATTCAGTCTTCCCATATTTCTTAACCAACGGATCTATTTTGGCAGTCCAGTCTCCATCATGATCACCAGTTGGTCTTGTATCAAGATCAGTATAGGTGGTTGGTCCCATATACCAAACATACCAGCCTGTGTCTGGTCCCGTCATTACAAGGTTCATGCCTGCTTGATGGGGAGCTTTAGCGTGAAAAGTGTCATTATGTAATTTAACAGCCTTTTCAAATTCTTTTTCTTTACCTTTTTCCGGCATTAAATAAATAGTTTCTACCAGCACATTTTTTGGAGTGTCTTGTGCAAATGTAATTGTTGAACTTAATAAGAATGTAGACAATAGCATTCCTACCAACAATAGTTTAATTTTTTTCATTGTAATTGGTTTAGTTAATTATTAAATGATTAGCATGGTAAGTTGGTTTGAAAAGGGTTAGCTATTTCAAATCAAATTGACAATTATATAAGATAATCGCAGGTCATAACTTGGACGGACCACTAATTTTTAAAAATAGCGATCGTCGAATTTATCAAATATAACAATTTTTACGATATCTTATTAGAATTCATATATTTACAAAATTGCTAAAGTATTTTAAAATGAAGTTAATTAAAATAAGCTTATTACTTTTAGTTATTAGTTCTTGTAACCAACAAAATAATGTGAATCAGAAAGAATTATTTCAACGAGCAAAAGATATCCACGAACGTGTCATTACCTTGGATACGCATGACGACATAAATATTAAGAACTTTACAGATTCTGTCAATTATTCCCAGCGGTTGGAAAGTCAGGTTAACCTTCCTAAAATGATAGAAGGCGGACTCGATGTCGCTTGGTTTGTTGTTTATACTTCGCAAGATTCGCTCTCAGATAACGGATATAAAAAAGCATACGATAATGCCATGTCTAAATTTGATGCCATACATCGCTTGATCAATAACTATGCGAACGATAAAATTGCCCTGGCATTGACTTCTGATGATGTTCGAAAGATCCATGCTACAGGAAAAAAAGTAGCCATGATCGGTGTTGAAAATGCCTATCCTATTGGTACTGATCTGGGAAACATCAAGAAATTCTATGATCTTGGGGCAAGATATATGTCCTTAGCCCATAATGGCCATAGTCAATTTAGTGATTCTCATACCGGTGAAAATGATAACATTTGGAATTATAATGGTTTGAGTGAAGTGGGTAATCAAGCCATTGCTGAAATGAACAGGCTGGGAATTATGATAGATATATCCCATCCGTCTAGAGAGGCTATAAAACAAATGATCAATTTATCAAAGGCTCCTGTAATTGCCTCGCATTCAGCGGCTCGAACATTGAGTGATCAAAGTCGTAATCTCGATGATGAATTACTAAAAATGATCAAAGAAAATAACGGCGTTGTGCAAACCGTAGCGTTGGCAAGTTTTGTGCATGCCGATAAATTTGAGGCAAATGACAATGCCCATAAGGAACTCTATCATACCATTGCCAAAGAATTAAATTCTGAATTTTTAGAATGGGAAGAGATCGAAGATTTACCAAAAGATGCCCGTGAAGATCTTATTGATATGCGGCGGAATATCATTAAAATAGCACAAACACGAAATGCTGAAATAAATGAGAACTTCCCTCCGGTAAATGTCACCGATTTTGTCGATCAAATCGACTATATGGTGAATCTCATTGGTATAGAACACGTTGGTATTAGCTCTGATTTTGATGGCGGAGGAGGTATCAAAGGATGGAAAGATGCTTCCGAAACTTTTAATGTAACACTTGAATTAGTAAAACGGGGTTATACCGAAGATGAAATTAGTATGATATGGAGTGGTAATTTATTACGGGTCTTGGATGATGTTCAAAAAATTGCTGAAGAAATACAAGGCCAACTTTAATTTATTTAATAAATAATTCCATAATTTCTTTGGTGATACGTTTTGGCTTGAGCGACTTAGCGTCTAACAAACACCAGGTAGTTCTGGATTTCGCCAGAAGTTTTTTATTATAATAGATATGTACAATTCGGATCGATTTTACGCCTTCATTCTTCTCAATCCATGTATAACAGTTAATTAGATCATTTTCATAGGCCTGATTTAAATAATCAATTTCATGCCTTAAGGCCACCCAAACGCAAGATGCTTTCATTTCTTTACTTGCCAAAGTATTCCAATGCAATTCAGAAATGTCTTGAACCCATTTCAAATACACGATATTGTTTACATGGTTCAATGCATCGATATCATTTTTTTCAACCTTAAAAGAATGATTTAAAAAAACTTTATCTTCAGGAATTTTACTATTTGCAGGTATCATTTAATCAACTCTTAATTTTTCATCAATATAATTTTAAATATCAATAAATGAGCGATGAATACTATGTAAAATCTTAAAAAAGCTGTTAAAGTTCTCACAAGGTCATTTCATCAATTGATTATTTTTATAAATTTAAGACATAAAGTCCTTATCATGTTATTGAGAACATATTTATTTTCGGTCATTTTTTTAATAACTGCTTGTGCCAAATCACAGGATAAAAAAACCGCGGTAAGGCATATAGGTGGTCCATGTGAAGGTTGCGAGGCCATTTATGAATATGGCAACAAGGTGTTAGATCCCGTAGATACATTGCCTGATTTTGAAAAGAAAGGAGAAAAGATCAAAATTACAGGTATTATCTATGAAAAGGATGGAAAAACACCGGCCAAAGATGTCATTCTATATGCCTATCAGACAAATGAGAACGGCATTTATCCCAAAACAAAATCTTCCAAAGGATGGGAAAAGCGACATGGTTACATTCGGGGATGGATAAAAACAGATGCTTCCGGTAAGTATACCTTCTATACATTCAGGCCCGGATCTTATCCGAATAGTTCCATCGCCCAGCATATACATTTTACGATAAAAGAACCCGG
>CBDUPN010000069.1:0-10953 GCA_965369125.1 uncultured Aureibaculum sp.
GTTTTTTTAGCAACAGCTTCTTGTGCTTCTGCAGCAACATCATCGATTGTTTGAGGCTTTTCTTCAACAGCTTCTTCGGCTTTTGCAGCGGCTTCTTCTGCGGCTTTCGCGTCGGATTTAGCTTTTACGGCTTCGTTTTCGGCTTCTTGAGCATCAGCCATTCTTTTTTCGTTAATTTCTTTTTCAACTGCGATCGCCTTAGCTTCTGCATCTGCTTTCGCTTTTGCAATGCTATCAGCCTTAGCCGAAATTTTTCCGTCTTTTTCTTCTAACCAAGCATTGAATTTTTTCTCTGCTTGTTCTTCGGTCAAAGCTCCTTTTTTAACACCACCTGCTAAATGATTTTTTAACATGGCACCTTTATACGATAAGATCGCTCTTGCGGTATCTGTAGGTTGAGCGCCATTTTGGAGCCATTTTACAGCACCATCAATATCTAAATCTATAGTGGCAGGATTTGTTGTTGGATTATAAGTTCCTAATTTTTCTAATAACTTACCATCTCTTTTCGAACGGGCATCAGCAGCAACGATCCAAAAAAATGGTTTGCCTTTTTTACCGTGTCGTTGTAATCTAATTTTTACTGACATATTTGTTAATTTTTAAGGTACACGACCTTGATTATTAATAGGGCGCAAATATAGTAAGATTTTTGTATTTATTGTACTGAGTTCTAAATAATTTCATGTATAAATATTTCTTCTATTTTTATTATTGATATTTGTATAAAATTTAGAAGGATGAATGTATTAGGAATTATCCCGGCACGATATGGTTCAACGCGCCTGGAAGGGAAGCCTTTACTAGACATTGGGGGTAAAACGATGATTCAGCGCGTATATGAACAAGCTCATAAATTATTAGACCATGTTGTGGTGGCTACCGATGATGAACGGATTGAAAAAGCCGTACACGATTTTGGGGGTAATGTAGTAATGACCTCATCGAAACATACAACCGGTACAAACAGGTGCTTAGAGGCGTATGAAGTTTTTAATGCGAAGAGTGATGTTAATTTTGATGTGGTTGTTAACATACAAGGTGATGAACCCTTATTAGACCCCGAACAGATAAGGTCGCTTATTTCCTGCTTTGATGAAGATCGTACCGAAATGGCGACATTGGTAATGCCTGTAAAAAATGATAAAAACCTGATGAATGGAGGCGTATTTGTAGTGATAGATAGATTTAAAAATGCCCTATATTTTAGCAGGGCAGTGATACCATTTGTTAGAGATATTCCTAAAAAAGATTGGCATACTAAACATCTTTTTTACAAACATGTAGGCATGTATGCGTTTAGACCGAAAGCCTTGAAGGAATTCGCTGCTTTACAGCAAACATCGTTGGAATTGGCAGAATCTTTAGAGCAGAACAGGTGGTTAGAGAATGGTAAAAAGATAAAGGTTGAAATTACCGAATTGGAAACCCTTGCTGTAGACACGAAAGATGATTTGGAAAGAGTCCGGAAAATTATTAAAAAACAAGCATAAAAAAAGAGCTTCGATCGAAGCTCTTTTTTCTTTTATTACTTTATAAACTCTTCAAATGTTTGGAGTTTAAGATCTCCAAAGAATTTGGCTTTCTTTTTAATCTTATCATAATCTTTTTTCGCCTTTTCAAATCGTTCTTCGATAAGACTTAAACTCTCCAGTTCAGCATTCGATGGTTTATCATAGCTACTAGCGATCTTACTATAAAGATCAGCCATTTTTTCCCTTAATTGCGGTTCTGCAGAACCTACATAATTATCTCCGGTAGTGATAACCAATGTTTCTTTTAGGCCGTTTAAATTACTTATCAATTTTTTATTTTTAAGCTCTTCGGCCTTTTCTAAAATGGCATCTAACTCATAAACCATGTACGCAAGATCTTGGGTCATATCGTACATTTTCATCGTAGTCTGATGTTTAAATGCTCTATCCTCTTTGGTCAAAGGAGATTTAGGGTCGTAAATCACTTCTATATTGTGTTCATAGGTATCTTTACCCTTGGTCATTACCACTTTATATGTTCCGGCTTCAACCTTTGGAGCCGTAAATCCACCAAAACTAAAAGTTTTTCCTTTGGCAACTTTGGGCTGTTTAATATTGTAACTCCAGTTTACGATATTTATTCCCTTCGATTTACCAGGCCCAAGTTCACTGATTGTATTTCCATTCATATCCTGGACTTCCATGGTCATTTTACCAAAAGTATGACGCTTCTTTAAATAATATTTAATTTGCGCAGCACGGCTTGGATTAGGCCCTCTAAATTGAGTTTCCGTTCCGAAACTACCTGCGAAACTACCTTCTTCGAATATTACAGTAGGTTTAGATTCGAAAAAATGCACATCTTTAGCCAAAACTTCCTGATTAATTTCTCTTAATGGAGATATATCGTCAATAATGATAACCCCTCTTCCATGCGTACCCATGACCAGGTCGTTGGTTTTCTTTTGCAGGTCTATAAAATGAACTGCTACTGCAGGCATATTATTGGTAAATTTACTCCAGTTCTTACCTCCGTCAACAGTGATATAAAGTCCAAATTCAGTTCCTAAGAATAATAGGTCAGGATTTACATAATCCTCTTGTATATTTCTTACAAAACCTTTAACATCATCAGAAATAATATTTTTCCAGGTTTTACCGAAATCTGTTGTTTTATAAGCATATGGGTTCATATCATTCATAGTATGGCCATCGAATACTGCATAAGCCGTTCCCTTATCAAAAACGCTGGCTTCGATATGGTAACACCAGGTATTTTTAGGCAAGCCTGAAATATTCATAGAAGTATTCGTCCATGTTTTACCACCATCCTGGGTTACTTGTACATTACCGTCATCGGTACCCACCCAGATCACATCTTGATCCAAGGTAGATTCAGCAATGGTAAAAATAGTAGTATGGTTTTCGGCACCTGAATTATCAACCGACAGTCCTCCCGATGCCGCTTGCATTTGTTTGCTGGGGTCGTTGGTAGTTAGATCGGGTGAAATGATCTTCCAGGTATCCCCCATATCTTCAGACCTGTGTAAGAACTGACTTCCCATATAAAAACGGTCAGGTTGATGGGTACTAACAGCCATTGGAGGATTCCAATTAAAACGCAATTTCGGGTATCCTTTCTGCGGTAATGGCTGTACCGTTTTTATTCTTTTATTATCAACATCGTATCGCCAAACATTATCGGCACCTTGCATTTCTGAATAGATAATATTTTTAGTAGGATGTTTTAATACCCTAAAACCGTCTCCACCACCTATGGAATTCCAGTCCCTGGCTTCAATTCCCCCGGGAGAAGAAGAAGGTCCGTACCAGGATCCATTATCTTGTAAACCTCCATAAACATTATAAGGTTCAGCATCATCAACACTGATGTGGTAAAATTGAGATAAAGGTAAATTCTCAACAATTTCCATGGTTGTACCTCCATTCAATGAACGATATACGCCACCATCAGTACCTGCGTACATCCTATCAGAGTCATTGATGTCAAAAGTAATATCGTGAATATCACTATGCATATTACCCAGATCTTTAAAGGTCTTTCCACCATCTCTTGATATAGATCCATTTAAACCTCCTTTTACAACAACATCAGGATTTTTAGGATCGACAACGATTCTTGAAAAATAAAATGGTCTTACCGTAATTCCGAAATCATTATTGAGTTGTTTCCAGCTTTTACCTGCATCATCGCTTCTGTATAATCCCTTTTTTTCATTTTTTTCTGCTTCAATAACCGTATACAAGACCTGAGGGTTTGAAGGAGCTACGGCAATGGCCAATCTTCCTAATTTACCTTCCGGAAAACCATTATGGATCTTATTCCAAGTGTCCCCACCATCTGTTGATTTATATAAAGCACTGTTCTCACCTCCAGATTCAAAAGACCAACCTGTTCGCCTGAATTCCCACATCGAGGCATATAGGGTATTTGGATCTTTTGGATCCATGGCCAGATCTGCACATCCCGTTTTCTGATTTATATAAAGCACTTTATTCCAGGTAGCACCGCCATCTGTCGTTTTGTAAACGCCTCTTTCATCGCTGTCTCCCCAAAGCGCACCCAATACCCCAACATAAATCTCATTAGAATTTTTCGGATTTACGATGATATTTGCAATGCGTTCTGATTTTTCAAAACCCATTTTAGTCCAGTTCGAACCTCCATCTACAGATTTATACATACCATCACCTATGGATACACTATTACGCGTCCAGGTTTCCCCTGTACCAACATAAATGGTATTATCAGGATCGTTAGGGTCTAAAGCTACCGCACCTATAGATTGGCAATATTCATCAAAAATAGAATTGAATGTTGTACCACCATCATTAGATTTCCATACACCACCTCCTGCAGTACCGGCATAAATAATGCGATTGTTAGTGGGATGATTTTCAAGGTCATTAATACGGCCACTCATTAGTGCAGGGCCTATTTGCCTGGCTGTGATGTCACCAAAAAGCTCTTTACCCTTAAGGGTGATCTCTTCTTGGGCATTTGCAATATTATAAGGCGCTAGACCTAATAAAAAAGCAAATACCAATAAATGTTTCTTCATTGTAAGATTAGTTAAGTTAATAAAAAAGATCCCCAATGGTATATTGAGGATCTCTGTAGGATATGATTATTTTTTTTCTTCTGTAACGATCTCTTCTGGAAATGCAAATGCACTATCCTCAACCGCAGGATTCAGTTCGATAGAGGTAATCGTTATCGGGGCACTTGGTTGTCCTTTCACACCTTGTGTCATTGAGAATGGAAAATAAAGGCCATCAACTTCCTGGTAATCACTAAAGGTTACTTCAGAGATCATTCCTTTTGCAGGACCAGACTTTACTTCATTTTGAACGGCCAACGGCACATAATTCTCAGAATCGAAAAAGTAAAAACTTACACTTTCTTCCTCTTTGCCATCAACTGTTACTGGTTCTCTTGTTAATTTAATTTTAAAGGTTTCGGCTCCATCTATGGTTTCTTTACCTAAAAGTTCTACCGTGTAGCCTTTATCTTTGTAGTCAATAAAAGGATCCATAAAATCATTAGCCTCTAATTTCATATTAGCAGTAGCTTCGGCATCACTCTTTTCAGCTTTCATAGTCATGAAATTGGTGCTCCATAAGGTTTCTCCATCAAAGACTCCTTGTTTGATTTCTTTTCCTTGAAAGTTAATAACCGTCATTTGTTTACCACTCTTAAGTTGAACAATTTCGAGCGGAATTTCCATACCTTGTTGGTTTACTTTGGCAATCATTTTCATTCCCTCAACCTTTTTTAAGTTTTCAAGGCCTCCTATATTTTCAAAATAAGAATCGAGAATTTCATCTGCTGTTTGTGCATTTATCGTGAAACTTACACAAATAGCTAGTATGAGTAATGCAAATTTTTTCATTTTTCTGTTTTTAAGTTTATAAATAGTAATAATAAGTATGCTAATTTAACAATAAGTTACAAATTATGGTGATTAAAATATTTTAATGGCCGATGTTAATAAAAAAATTCAATGAGCACTTTTAAAAAGGCATGAAATAATTACTTTTAAAATTCTTAAATACTGAAAATAATAATCGATCGATGTACTTAATTTTTGATACAGAAACTACGGGTTTACCCAAAAACTGGAATGCACCAATATCAGATACTGATAACTGGCCGAGATGTATACAGTTAGCCTGGCAGTTACATGATAAAATGGGGAATTTGATCGAACATCAAGATTTTCTCATCATCCCCGAAGGATTCAATATTCCTTATGACGCAGAGCAGATCCACGGGATTTCCACGCAATTGGCACAAGAAAAAGGAAAACCACTTGCAGAAGTATTGGTCGAATTTAATGAGGCCTTGGCTAAGACGAATTTTGTGGTGGGGCAAAATGTGAATTTCGACCTTAATGTATTGGGTTGCGAATTCTATAGAAAAGAGATTTATACCAAATTAAATGATCTTCCTGTATTGGATACCTGTACAGAAAGAACGGCAGAATTATGCCAAATACCAGGAGGTAGAGGAGGTAAGTATAAATTACCAACACTTACTGAATTGTACGAGTTCTTATTTAAGGAAACTTTTAAAGATGCCCATAATGCTACGGCAGACGTCGAAGCAACAGCACGTTGCTTTTTTGAATTGATAAGGAACAGGGCTTTCAGGACAGAGGAATTGGATGTAGCGCCTGATTATTTTGAAAAATTCAATATTGAAAATCCGGCAGAAATTGAACTTTTAGGATTACGTCATAGCAATCTTAAAAAAGAAAGTAAGAAATTAAAACAAAAATTAGAGCAACAATCTGATATTGAAATTGGTAAAAAAGAGGATCCTAATCTTAAGAAATTAGAGAACTTTAAATTTGCACATCTACATAATCATTCACAATTTTCAATTTTACAGTCAACTTCCAGTATCGAAAAGTTAGTGAAGGCTGCCGCCGATGAGCGAATGCCTGCCGTTGCCTTAACGGATAGCGGGAATATGATGGGCGCCTTTTCTTTTGTGAAGGAGGTTCTAAAATACAATAAGAATTCTGAAAATCCGATAAAACCCATTGTAGGTTGCGAATACAACCTTTGTGAAGACCATCTAAATAAATCCGTAAAGGATAATGGGTATCAAATTGTGTTATTGGCCAAAAACAAAAAAGGGTACCACAACCTGGCAAAAATGTCATCAATAGCCTATATAGATGGGTTTTACTATGTGCCGAGAATAGACAAAAATGTAATAGAAAAATATAAGGAAGACATTATTGCCTTAAGCGGTAATATCTATGGTGAAATACCCGGTAAGATTTTGAACGTAGGTGAAAAGCAGGCTGAAGAAGCTTTACTTTGGTGGAAAGAAACCTTCGGTGATGATTTTTATTTAGAACTGAATGATCATCAGCAGGAGAACGAGCAGCACGTGAATGACGTATTGATCGAATTTGCTAAAAAACACAAAGTCAAATTGGTAGCCACCAATAATACCTATTATATCGATAAAAAGGATGCCGAATCGCATGACATTTTATTATGTGTAAAAGATGGTGAAAAACAAGCCACACCAAAAGGCAAAGGACGCGGGTTCCGATATGGTTTACCAAACAACGAATACTATTTTAAGAGCCAGGATGAAATGAAACAAATTTTTCATAATATTCCTGAAGCCATTATGAATATTCAGGAAATAGTAGATAAAATTGAAATCTATTCCCTGGAACGCGATGTATTACTTCCCAAATTTGATATTCCTAAAGAATTTCTTGACGAAAAAGATGATGATGGCGGTAAACGGGGAGAGAATGCGTATTTAAAATATTTAACCTTTAAGGGTGCCGAAAAAAGATATGGCAAACTGGATGCTGCCATAGAAGAACGTATCAACTTTGAACTAAAAGTTATCGAAAATACTGGTTATCCCGGTTATTTTTTGATCGTTCAGGATTTTATATCCAAAGCCAGGGAGATGGGTGTCTCGGTGGGGCCCGGACGTGGTTCAGCGGCAGGATCAGCAGTAGCTTATTGTTTGAGAATTACGAATATCGACCCGATAAAGTATAATCTGCTTTTTGAGCGTTTTTTAAATCCCGATCGTGTTTCATTACCTGATATTGATATTGATTTCGATGATGAAGGTCGACAAAAGGTAATTGATTATGTTATCGATAAATATGGCGCTAATCAGGTGGCACAAATCATTACCTATGGCACCATGGCGGCAAAATCATCGATAAGAGATACCGCAAGGGTATTAGACTTGCCCCTGATGGATGCTGACAGAATTGCCAAATTGATACCGAATACTAAATTGGCCACCATATTTGGTGATGATGAAAAGAGCATTGCCAAAATTGAAGGATTGCGCAATGAGGAGATATTAAGGGTTAATGAATTAAGAAATTTAGCAGAAGGAGAAGATATTGAAGCGCAGACCATTAGGCAAGCAATTACCTTAGAAGGTTCCTTGAGAAATACGGGTACTCATGCCTGTGGTGTGATCATTACCCCTGAGGATATTACGAATTTAATACCGGTGGCTACCGCTAAAGATTCTGACCTTTATGTTACCCAATTTGATAACTATGTAGTAGAAGATGCAGGCTTATTAAAAATGGACTTTTTAGGTTTAAAAACACTAACGCTTATTAAAGATACCTGTAAGATCGTTAAGGCCTTGCATGGAAAAATATTAGACCCGGACGAGTTTCCGCTCGACGACCAGAAGACCTATGAACTTTTTCAACGCGGTGAAACGGTAGGGATCTTCCAGTATGAATCACCCGGAATGCAGAAGCATATGAAGGCCTTAAAGCCTACAGAATTTGCCGATCTCATCGCTATGAATGCTTTGTACAGGCCTGGCCCAATGGAATATATTCCACTATTTATTCAAAGAAAGCACGGAATCGAATCTATAGAATATGATCTTCCGATCATGGAGGAAGATTTAAATGAAACCTATGGAGTAACTGTTTATCAGGAGCAAGTAATGTTGCTCTCACAAAAGATAGCCGGTTTTACAAAAGGTGAGGCAGATTTACTTCGGAAGGCCATGGGGAAAAAGATATTTTCATTGCTTCAGCAATTAAAACCCAAATTTATTGAAGGCGGAAAACAAAATGGGCATCCTGAAGAGGTGCTGGAAAAGATCTGGAAAGATTGGGAAGCCTTTGCAGCCTATGCCTTTAATAAATCACATTCTACATGCTACGCATATATAGCATATCAAACCGCTTATTTAAAGGCCCATTACCCGGCTGAATATATGGCAGCCGTGCTATCGAATAATATGAGAGATATCAAATCGGTATCTTTCTTTATGGATGAATGTAAGCGCATTGGTATAGAGGTGTTAAGTCCCGACATTAATGAATCCTTCTACAAATTTGCTGTGAACAAGCAAGGAGCTATCCGCTTTGGTATGGGTGCCATTAAAGGAGTAGGTGAGAATGCTGTGGCAGCCATCGTTTCAGAACGTAAAAAAAACGGGAATTATACATCGATATTCGACGTAGCAAAACGCATAGACCTAAGAGCGGCAAATAAAAAAGCCTTAGACGGACTTGTATTGGCAGGAGCATTCGATTCATTTTCAGATACACACAGGGCCCAATATTTTGAATTGGATGAAAAAGGAATAACATTTATAGAAAGAGCTATTCGTTTTGGAAGTAAGTTCCAGGAAAATGCGAATTCTGCACAGGTATCTTTATTTGGGGAAACTTCAGAAATACAATTTGAAGAACCAAAAATACCAGAATGTGAGCCATGGAATATCATGGAAAAATTAGCAAAGGAAAAAGAAGTGATCGGAATGTATATTTCAGGTCATCCATTAGACGATTACAAAACAGAAATAAAATATTTTTGTAATGCCCCGATAAAGGTTTTTGGTAATCCTAAAGAATTATTGGGTAAAGACCTGGCTATTGGTGGAATTGTTACCGATGTGCAACATAGAATTTCTAAAAATGGTAAGGGCTGGGCTGCATTCACCGTAGAAGACTATACTGAGTCACATGAATTCAGGATGTTTGGTGAAGACTATTTAAAATTTAAACACTTTTTAATACCAAACTCTTTTTTACATATTAAAATTTCTGTGAGACCGGGATGGAAAGAAGGTGATATTCGGATCCAATTTAACAGTATTCAGATGTTGCAAGATGTGCTCGAAGCGCTCGCTAATAAATTAACGGTACAATTAAACATTGTTGAATTGGATGATGCTAGAATACATTCGTTGGAAGAAATTATTAAAGATCACAAAGGGAAAGACCACCTAAATTTTGTGGTGTATGACGTAGATGAAAAATTACAATTGCATATGCCAAGCCGTACATCTAAAGTGAAAATATCGCAGGACTTATTGAATGAATTGGATACCCGAGAATTACAATATAAATTAAATTAGTTTGATCTGTACTTTTTATCATGCCCTTATATCATTCTAAAATAAATCAATGAAAATACATTTTATAGCCATCGGCGGAAGCGCCATGCATAACCTGGCATTGGCCTTGCATCAAAAAGGTTACCAAATAACAGGAAGTGATGATACCATTCACGAACCCTCTAGATCACGTTTGGAAGTTAAAGGTTTATTGCCAAAGCAATTTGGCTGGTTTCCGGAAAAGATAAGCAAAGATCTCGATGCCATTATTTTAGGAATGCACGCGAAACCTGAGAATCCGGAGTTGTTAAAGGCTCAGGAATTGGGCTTGGAAATATATTCTTATCCAGAATTTTTATACCAACAATCTAAAGACAAGACAAGGGTTGTTATTGGAGGCAGCCATGGTAAAACATCTATTACTTCGATGATCTTGCATGTATTGCATTATCATGAAAAAGAAGTTGATTATATGGTTGGGGCACAATTAGAAGGTTTCGATACCATGGTACATTTAACCAAGGAAAACGAATTCATTATTTTAGAAGGTGATGAATACCTTAGTTCCCCCATAGATAGACGTCCTAAATTCCATTTATATCATGCCAATATAGCATTGCTAAGCGGAATAGCCTGGGACCATATCAATGTCTTCCCTACTTATGAGAATTATGTAGATCAGTTTAAAATATTTATCGACACCATTACAAATGGCGGCATCTTGGTGTATAATGAAGAAGATGCAGAAGTTAAAAGGCTTGTTGAAGAAAGTACCCATCCTATTAAGAAATATGCCTATAAAACACCTGAATATGCTATCGAAAATGGCATTACCTATTTAGACACGTCTGTTGGTAAATTGCCTTTAGAAATTTTTGGAAAACATAACCTGCAGAATTTAGCCGGGGCAAAATGGATATGCCAGCATATCGGTATCGATGAAGATGATTTTTATGAAGCTATTGCCAGTTTTAAAGGGGCAAGCAAACGGCTGGAAAAGATTGCTGAAAATTCTTCAACGGTAATTTTCAAGGATTTTGCCCATTCACCTAGCAAGGTAGAAGCTACCACCAAAGCCGTTAA
>CBDUPN010000070.1:0-10098 GCA_965369125.1 uncultured Aureibaculum sp.
TTGCCCTCATCAAACTTAAATAAACTCTTCGATAATGGCTGATTGGTTTTAAATTTTGAAATCGTTAAAGTTGTAACAGTGCTGTTATTTCCGGTTTCTATCAAGGTATAAATATGATTAGTTTTAACATCTACCCCTAATAATATGTGCTGAATTTCAGAATTACTGTCGATGGGAACCAATTTTACAAATTGTATTTTTCTACCATTCAAATTCTGTAAAACATCCCAACTATAAGTATAACCGTTTTTATAAAATGAAAAAAACTTCGATGGTGTTATAGTGTCCTCGTCATCGGCATTACCTTGGGAAATATTAACCTCTTCGTCCTCTTCAATTATAGTATATACTTTTTTACCATCGAATACCTGGTTTGTGCCTAAAAAATTAACGTTATACAGATCTCCTTTCATAGTAACATTTCCTCTTGTTTCCTGATGGATATCTTCTTCATTATTATCAAGCTTATATTTAAATTCTACATAAATATTCTCATAGGTATTCATTTTTTTTGATACTTCATCTAATAATTGTTTTGCCTTAGCTTCTTCTTGTGTCCAACCTAAAGAACTCATAAAAATTGCCAAGCATATAAACATTATATTTTTCATAATTCTAATTTATTTTCTCATTTTTAAGTAATTGTTCCAATGCCAATCCATCTGGGATTAACACTTGTCTGGCCTTGCTTCCTTCAAAAGGACCCACGATTCCAGCGGCTTCTAACTGGTCTATGATTCGGCCTGCCCTATTATATCCTAATTTTAGTTTCCGTTGTAATAATGAAGCAGAGCCTTGCTGAGCATTCACAATAACATAGGCAGCTTCTTCAAATAATGCATCCCGGTCTTCTAAGTCTATATCAAGACTTGTGCCACTCTCATCGGCAACATATTCCGGTAAAATATGAGCACTTGCATATGCTCTTTGCGATCCTATGAAATCTGTAATTTTTGACACTTCAGGGGTGTCAACAAAGGCACATTGCAACCTTGTTAGTTCATTACCTGTAGATATCAACATGTCGCCTTTACCGATCAACTGGTCTGCTCCTTGAGTGTCTAAGATCGTTCTGGAATCTATCTTCGAAGTTACCCTAAAAGCAACCCTTACTGGGAAATTCGCTTTGATAATACCTGTAATTACATTCACCGATGGCCGTTGTGTTGCTACAATCAAATGAATACCTACAGCTCTTGCCAGCTGAGCCAAACGGGCTATTGGTGTTTCTATCTCTTTACCGGCCGTCATAATAAGATCAGCAAACTCATCAATCACCAAAACAATATAAGGCAGATATTTATGCCCGTTTTCAGGATTTAATTTCCGGGTTTTGAATTTTTGATTGTATTCTTTAATATTTCGAACATATGCATCCTTTAGAAGATCGTAACGATTGTCCATTTCAATACACAATGAGTTCAACGTATTAATAACCTTATGCGTATCTGTAATAATAGATTCTTCAGAATCGGGTAGTTTCGCTAAATAATGGCGTTCAATTTTATTATAAAGCGTAAGCTCTACCTTTTTCGGATCAACTAGGACGAATTTAACTTCTGCCGGGTGTTTTTTATATAGTAACGAAGTAAGAACGGCATTTAAACCTACAGATTTACCTTGCCCCGTAGCACCTGCCATTAATAAATGCGGCATCTTTACCAAATCGACTACAAAGGTTTCGTTCGATATTGTTTTACCCAAAGCCAATGGAAGTTCCATTTTTGCATTCTGGAATTTTTGGGTAGATAAAACCGATTTCATAGAAACTATCGTCGGATTTTGATTTGGCACTTCAATTCCAATGGTTCCTTTTCCTGGTATTGGTGCAATGATTCGAATCCCTAATGCCGCCAGAGATAAGGCAATGTCGTCCTCTAAATTCTTAATTTTAGATATTCTAACACCCGCATCTGGCACTATTTCATATAATGTTACTGTTGGTCCGATCGTTGCCTTAATACTGGCAATACCAATTTTATAATTATTAAGGGTGTCAACAATTTTATCTTTATTGGCTTCTAGTTCAGCTTGATCAATGGTGATGTTTTCGTTACCATAATCCCGCAACAGGTCCAAGGTAGGAAACTTATATTCTGACAGCTCCAACGTGGGATCAAATTCACCAAAATCTTCCACTAATTTGTTTGATAAATTCTCCACTAAATGATCTTCCTCAAAGGTCTTTTCTACTTCAATTTTAACTTCATCATGCTTTTTAATGGGCGGATTTATTGATGTCTTATTACTTTTAATTGATTCAACACTTTCTTTATTGGTTTCTAATGGTATTTCTAATTCTGAAAGCGGTTTTTCATGGATAGTTCCGGCGATATAACCTTCCTCTGTAATATCATCGATTAAATTTTTATCCCCTATTCTTTCTTTCTTTTTTGGAAGTTTAGATTTAAGTGTTTCAGGTGTAATCTTAAATTTAGAAATAATATAACTTAATAAGGTAAATAGCAAGATTAAAAAAACACCGGTTTTACCTATAAAATCCTTTAAGAAATCATTCATTTCATATCCGATGACTCCAGAAAATAAAGACTGGTTCGAAACAAAAAATCCAAGCGCTAATGATAACCAAATCATAACAATAACACCCCAGAACCATGCTTTGCGCAATGGTTTAAATGGCAAGTTAAATAGAAGGAACACTCCCGATAAAAATAGCAAAACAGGCACTAAAAATGATGATATTCCAAAACCTTTATAAATAAAAAAGTGACTAATCTCCGCTCCTATTTTGCCTAAAAGATTTTTAGTATCTGCTAACCTGTCGGCAAATAATGTTAATTCACTTTGATCGGCCTTCCAATGCATAAAGAATGAAGTAAAAGACACGAAAAGAAAAATTGCAAAAAGTATTAAAAATACACCGAAAACCAGATGGGTTTGCTTGCTTTTAAAAAAACCAACAATACGATTTTTCTTAACTTTTGAATTCGACTTTTTTTTCTTGGCCATCAATAAAAATGTATTTCGCAAAAATACATAAAAATATAAGAGTTATAAGGCTTGCTATAAAAGATTAAGAAAATTTTGGTAGATATATTATGAGGCCAATTATTATAGCGATAATGGCAGCAAAGGTGGCCGCGCCAGCCGAAATATCTTTTATAAATCCTATTTTTTTATTATAATCTGGGTGGATAAAATCAGAAAGCTTTTCCAGACCTGTATTTAACGATTCCGCCACAATTACTAATCCGATTGATAACAATTGAAACATCCATTCAATAGCTGTTAATTGCACTATAAACCCAACTATGGTCATAATAATAGCAATACCAAACTGAACCATAATACTATGCTCTGTGGTAATGAGCAACCAGGCCCCTCGTAGCGCAAACTTTATACTTCTAATTCTGCCTTGTAAAAAATTATCATTAGGATCTTTCATACATTCTATTTATTCAGGAGATTCATAATATAGAGATTATTTTGTCCAAACAAATTTTTAAATAAGTTAAGCCCCTACAACTGCCTTTAAAGCAGCCTTATAATTTGGTTCATTGTCAATCTCAGGTACCAGCTCTGTATAAATTACTTTACTCTTCTCGTCTAAGATTATGACCGCCCTTGCATGTAAATGAGCAAAAGGGCCATCTAGAATTTCCACGCCATATTCTTTACCAAAATCGCCTGTTGCAAAATCAGACAGATTAATAACATTCTCAATTCCTTCCGCACCGCAAAATCTTGATTGCGCAAAGGGTAAATCTCTAGAAATACATAAAACTTTCGTATTCTTTAAGGTTGATGCCTCTTTGTTAAATTGCCTAACCGAGGCCGCACAAGTTCTGGTATCGATACTTGGGAAAATATTTAAAATGACTTTAAATCCTTCATAATCTGATAGAGACGATTTTGTAAGATCTTTTTTTATAAGCTTAAAATCTGGTGCTTGAGTACCTAATTTTGGAAGGCTCCCAATGGTATTTATCAAATATCCTCCTAAGGTGATCTTTGTCATAATAAATTCGTTCTTTCGATTCAAAATTAAACTAAAAATAAAAACTCCTGAAACAATTCAGGAGTTTTTATTAATCTCAAACAATATTATCAATTTCAGAATAATCCTTAATTAAGATTGAAGTATTCCTCAACGCCTTCGTGTGTAGCTTTTAATCCAACTTTATCAGAATTCCAATTTGCCGGACATGCCTCGCCGTGCTCTTCATTAAACTGTAATGCATCAACCATACGCAATGCTTCATCAACATTACGCCCTAATGGCAAATCATTTACGATTTGATGGCGGACAATACCTTCCTTATCTATCAAAAATAAACCTCTGTAAGCAATTAACTCACCTTCCGCTTGTAATCGATCATTTTCATCATAAAAATATTCACCCGCCAAGACATCATAATTACTAGAAATGGTTTTGTTCGTGTCAGCAACCAATGGATATGTTACACCTTTAATGCCTCCCTGGTTTTTAGGTAACTGTAACCATCCCCAATGCGATTGTTCAGTATCCGTAGAAACCGCTACTACTGCCGTGTTTCTATTTTCAAAATCTTTTAATTTTTCTTGAAATGCATGTAATTCCGTAGGGCAAACAAATGTAAAATCTTTCGGATAAAAGAATAACACTACATACTTATTTCCTAAATATTGATCTAATGAAAAATTTTCTTCAATAACGCCACCATTAATTACTGCCTGAGCAGTAAATTCAGGGGCTTTTTTTCCAACTAATACAGCCATTTATTATTTATATTTTATAATTAAGCGGCAAATATAAGTCCCGATTCAATGTTAGAAAAGTTAATACCTTCTTAAATTCATTGTTTATTCTTATGTACAGATAAATTTTATTTATTTTTGACATCAATTTTGTAATACTAATATCAGATACGGCATTAATATTGATGCTGTTCTATCGAATGAAGCTAGCAAACTACATAAGGGTTATTACGTGCATATTTTGTTTACTGTGTTTTTCTACGGACGTATTTTCGCAAAAAGATAATCGCCAAAATTCAAATGATGCAACAAAGTCGAACTTTTTTATCGATGCCCAAAAGAATATTATACCTATAAATTTTGCTTTGATAGACACCTCTCAAGGCACCTCTATTTTAAACTTTAATCCTCAGGAAAAGCTAATTGGTTTTAAATCAAATGTTAATAACTATTTTGACCCTTTTAACCAATCAATAAAAAAGTCTGCTAACTTTATGTCACATTCTAGTAAAGATGATTCTGATATCTTAGTTAAGAAACATTTTAACGGGAAGGATATGAGTAATCCAAAGCTAAGAAGTGATTTTAGTTTAGGTACTTTTCATACGAACTCAAAATCTGTACGAATCGAAGTACGAGATCATAGTTTGGTAGATGGTGACAGAATTAAAGTTTATTTAAATGAAAGGGTGATCAATTCTAACGTAATGCTAAATGGCATTTCTTACGTTATAAATATTGAGTTGATCCCTGGTTATAATAGGATTGACGTTGAAGCTTTAAATCAGGGTTATTCCGGGCCAAACACAGCCGAACTAAGGGTCTTCGATGCTAAAGGATATCTGATCTCATCTCAAGAATGGAATATTGCTACGGGAAATTTTGCGACATTGGGTATTATTAAAAATTAACCATCATGACCGAAAAGCACCAGCTATTAACCAACGAGCAATTTGAGGAGAAATTCAAAAATTGCAGCCTGGCTCCCGTGTTAATTACACACGAAGCTCACTTGAGATTGGCCTATATTCATATCAAAAAATATGGTATTAAAAAGGCTATTAGAAATTTATGCCAACAACTTTCAAAATTCGATAAAAAATTCGGAGATGGCACGAAATTTAATAAAACCGTTACTATTGCATCGGCAAAACTTGTAAACCATTTTATGAACAGGTCTAAAGCCGTAAATTTTAGAGGTTTAATTACAGAATATCCGAAATTAAAAAGTAATTTTTTAAGCCTCTTAAAAAACCATTATAAGCTTGATATTTTTAATGATAAAACGGCGAAACAAAGATTTTTAGAGCCAGATCTAATGTCCTTTTAATAAAAGAGATGATTAATTATAAGATAAAAAGCCAACGTGTGAACGTTGGCTTTTCTCTTTTAAGAACATTATTTGGACTTATTAAATATTATAAGTGTATTACCTCATCGTATGCATCAGCAACAGCTTCCATCACTGCTTCACTCATCGTAGGATGCGGGTGAATAGCTTTTAAAACTTCATGGCCTGTAGTTTCCAGCTTTCTTCCCAA
Organism: uncultured Aureibaculum sp.; assembly: GCA_965369125.1. GTDB lineage: Bacteria > Bacteroidota > Bacteroidia > Flavobacteriales > Flavobacteriaceae > Aureibaculum. The sequence continues at coordinate 6,240 of CBDUPN010000070.1, forward strand.
TACAGCCTCTGCGATCATATCGGTTACTCCGGCACCAATCATATGGCAACCTAACCACTCGCCGTATTTTGCATCAAAAATTACTTTAACAAATCCGTCAGAATTACCTGCTGCTTTCGCTTTACCTGATGCTGAAAAAGGAAACTTACCTATCTTTAATTCATACCCGGCCTCTTTAGCCTGTGCTTCCGTCATACCAACACTGGCAATTTCGGGTGTTGCATAGGTACATCCGGGAACATTACCATAATCAATCGCTTCAGGATTAAGACCGCCAATTTTTTCGACACAAGTAATACCTTCTGCCGAAGCTACATGTGCCAGGGCAGGACCATCGACCACATCTCCAATGGCATAATACCCCGGTATATTGGTTTGATAAAATTTATTCACCAAAATTTTATCCTTATCAGTAGCAATACCTACTTCTTCCAATCCTATATTTTCGATATTGGACTTAATACCTACAGCTGATAAAATAATATCTGCTTCGAGTATTTCTTCTCCTTTCTTGGTTTTTACCGTCGCTTTTATACCCTTTCCTGAAGTATCAACAGAGGTGACACTTGATTCTGTCATTACTTTAATACCTGATTTTTTAAACGAGCGTTCAAATTGCTTAGATATCTCTACATCTTCTAAAGGAACTAAGTTTGGTAAAAATTCTACGATGGTTACTTCTGTGCCCATTGCGCTGTAAAAATAGGCAAACTCAACACCGATGGCACCAGAGCCCACTACGATCATTTTTTTAGGTTGTTTTGGCAAGGTCATGGCCTCCCGATAACCAATTACTTTTTTACCATCTATTGGTAAAAATGGTAACTCGCGAGCTCTTGCGCCTGTTGCAATGATTATATGATCGGCTTCATATTCAGTAGTTTTTCCTTTATCATCGGTAACATCAACTTTTTTTCCCGGTTTTACTTTTCCAAATCCGTCAAGTACTTCGATCTTATTCTTTTTCATAAGAAACTGAACACCTTTGCTCATGCCATCCGCTACATTACGGCTACGTTGTACAACTGCCGAAAAATCCTTATCAATTTCTTTTGCCTTAAGTCCATATTCATCAACATGTTTTAAATAATCATAAACTTGTGCGCTTTTAAGAAGCGCTTTGGTAGGTATACAACCCCAGTTAAGACATATTCCTCCTAAATTTTCCCTTTCTACAATCGCAACTTTAAAACCTAATTGCGATGCGCGTATTGCTGTTACATATCCTCCGGGACCACTACCAATAATTATAATATCATATTTCATTTTATAAAGTTTAAGCTCGTTCTTTTATGGATTATTAATCGAATTGCAAATTTAATCAAATTTAATTGCTTTTACAGGACTAATTTTACTTACAATATAAGACGGTATTAAAAGCATTAATAAACATAAAAGTAAGGTACCTACATTTAATAATAAAACATAACCAATATCTATATATACAGGTGCCTCACTTACATAATAATTTTCGGGATCTAATTGTATAAAACCAAAATACTTTTGAGCAAATAGCAAGGCCAATCCTAGTAGATTACCCCAAAACATACCGATTGATATTAAATAAGCCGCATTATATAAAAAAACTTTCCTAATACTCCAATCGCTACTACCAAGGGCCTTTAAGATTCCAATCATTTGAGTACGTTCGAGTATCAACACCAACAGCGCCGTGATCATATTGATACCTGCAATAAGGATCATGATACTAATAATTACTATAATATTGGTATCTAATAATCCAAGCCATTCGAATATGGCACCATATTTCTCAGAAATGGTCTGCGCATTCAAGGTCGAACCTACTTCTCTATAAACTTCATTACCCTTCTCTTCCAGGTCATCAAAATCATCTAATAAGACCTCAAATCCACCTATTTCATCTGATTCCCATTTATTTAGACGTTGTACATGCTTAATATCTCCAATAACATAGTTCTCATCAAACTCCTGAAAACCCGAGTCGTAAATTCCTGCAATATTGAGTATCCTTAAATTTGGTGCTTGTGACTCAGAAGGATCATCTTTCATAAAGAAAATATTAAAAGTATCTTTTACCTTCAAGTTGAGCCTGTCTGCCGTAATTTTAGAAATTAGAACCTGGTCTGTTCTTTCGTTGGTGATTTTTAATAATTCGCCCTTAATTAAATATGATTCAAAAAAAGACCAATCATAATCACCGCCAACTCCTTTTAAAATAACCCCTTCAAAATCCGTTTCGGTTCTAATTATTCCCGCTTTTGTAGCAAAAGCCTGAACATTTTTAATTCCATCGACATTGGTGAATTTCGGATAAAATTCCTGGTCTATCGAAATAGGAGTAACCGTTATTTGAGAATTATTATCCTCATAATTGGATATCTGTATATGACCATTAAATCCTGAGATTTTCTCTTTTATTTTTTTCTGCAAACCAACACCCGTGGCAATCGATATCAACATGATAATAATACCCAGTGCTATTGCCGTTATGGCAATTTTTATTATTGATGATGATATACTACTTTTATACTGTTTACCAGCAATAATACGTTTGGCTAAAAATAATTCGTAATTCAACGCTAATGATCTATTCTAAGCCCAAAAATACATATTTCTTTTTGGTTTTAATTTTTCTTTTCGGATTGATTTCCTGTGCTAAAGGAAGTGCTGACGCCAAAGGGATGAAAACATCCATTGTGGCTATTCAAAAAGCGTCTGACACTATGTCATACTTAGATCCGGCTCAACCTGTAATAATTTCTCAACCAGCTGATTATTTATCTTTAATTAAACAAAAAGTTGTTGGAATTGTAGCCAATCATACAAGTTTAGTTGCGAACTCTAAAGGTGAATATGTTCATATAATAGATACATTGCTATCTCTTAATATAGAAATAACTAAGGTCTTTTCACCGGAACATGGCTTTCGAGGAGAGGCTGATGCCGGAGAACAGGTTGCTGATGATAAAGATAGGAAAACAGGATTACCAATTATTTCACTACACGGTAAAAATAAAAAACCAACACCCGATCATTTAAAGGGTATTGGAATCATGATATTTGATATTCAGGATGTCGGTGTAAGGTTCTATACTTATATTTCAACACTACATTATGTAATGGAGGCTTGTGCCGAGGCTAATATTCCGTTAATTGTCATTGATCGCCCCAATCCCAATGCCCATTACGTAGATGGACCATTATTAGAAAGTAAATACAAAAGTTTTTTAGGTATGCACCCGGTACCGCTGGTTTATGGAATGACCATAGGAGAATATGCCTTCATGATCAATGGAGAAAAATGGTTAAAAGATAGTTTGCAATGCGAATTGACGGTTATGCCTTTAAAGAATTATGATCATCATACCGCTTATAGTTTACCGGTTAGGCCATCTCCTAATCTACCGAATGACAAAGCAATTAATTTATATCCCAGCCTGGGCTTATTTGAGGGCACTAACATTAATGCCGGCCGTGGTACTGACATGCAATTTCAGATCTTCGGAGCTCCTTTTTTAGATAAAAAAACATATCCCTTTCAATATACGCCAAAGTCGAATCCGGGAGCGAAATACCCAAAACATAAGAACAAATTATGTTACGGCCTTGACCTAAGAGAACATCCAGATTTAAGTATGGTCAATTTACAATGGCTTATTGATGCTTATCAAAATACACCAAAGGACATAAAGTTTTTCGGAGCAACCTTTACGGCACATGCCGGCACCGAAAAATTACAACAACAAATTGAAAATAGGATGAAAGCTGGGGAAATTAGGGAAACATGGAAAGAGGATATCAAAAACTTTGATAAAATAAGAAGTAAGTATTTATTATATAAAAAATAATGGTTTCCCCTATAATTAACCTACAAGGG